>CBDTVC010000010.1:0-14532 GCA_965363925.1 uncultured bacterium
GTATTACCGATGTACATCAGCCCATCATTGCCTTGAGAGAACGCCCAGCTCTGGAAGTGCCCACCGTACTCTTTGATGGAGTGGCAAGTCACAAAAGGATTGCCCAGTTCTCCGACACCGCTTTGCTGGGCCGTTACTGTCCCAACAGCCAGTAGACCAGACACCATGACAACCGACAGCGTGACAACCGACAGCGTGACAACCGATGCCATCTCCACTAATGCCGAGACTCGGCTGCGTCGCACGTCTCTCTGAACAAATGTGTGAGCGATCATAAGAATCGAATGCGGACTGAACGACCGTCGAACAACGTGCGGCCATTCGCGCCCAAACCAAACAACGCTGGCAATAGCGCTGGAGCACTTCTAATCCGATGTGGATACAGATCGGCGGTTCCAGGCAAAGATATACAGCCT
Source organism: uncultured bacterium (assembly GCA_965363925.1). Taxonomy (GTDB): domain Bacteria; phylum Bacteroidota; class Rhodothermia; order Rhodothermales; family JABDKH01; genus JAGQWL01. The sequence continues at coordinate 417 of CBDTVC010000010.1, forward strand.
TAATGATAAGAATAGCAGGGGTCATGTCCACTTTGCTCGGGCAAATGGAAGCAGACGGTGCGCGGAAAAGCATAACGTCTCTGCGGCCAGGCCATTGAATGACTTGACCTGGCCGCGAGAGACGAAATGACCCGACAGACGGATCCCGCTATCTGATGACCACAATTTGTTGGGTGATCGACTTCCCACCAGCGCTTAGTCGCACAAAGTACTGGCCGGTGGCCATGTTGGATACGTCCCACGTGACGCGATGCAAGCCTGCTGGCTGATTTTCCGATTGGAGCACGCTGACTTCACGACCCAGTAAGTCGTAGGCGCGAACATCCACAGGCATAGATGTCGGGAGCGTCAGTTCAAGTGTGACCATAGAGGTTGCTGGATTCGGGTAACCGGGATCCAGTCGCAATTCATCCGCACTGTCTTGAATCTCCTCAACGCCGACATGTATTTCCGTGATTTTCAAACGCAGTCCACCACCAGTAAGGGACACCTCTGCCTCCTCGGGCGCCTGGAGGCTCTCGAACGCACCGTTGAAGCTGTCCGCAGTGATGAACGTAAACTCGTCGTCGACGGTTGGGTTATAGTCCTCCTGAACACGTAGCCTCAGGCCACCGCCCAAGTTCGCTGTTCCAGTAATCGCCAACAAGTCACTGGCTCCGTTGGGGCCAAGCTCAATCAACAAATCTGATTCGCTCATCGGACTGTAGTCACCCTGCCAATCCAATTGGCCGATCGACAATCCCGGACTTACGTCGCCCGCAAATGCGAAGTTGTCCGGCACGACGATCGTCCCCACCCCGGAGATCAAAGCTCCGTCCTGATGGTCAAACGCCTGAGCAAAGTTCAACGTCCCGGTCACAATCTCTATTTGGCCGCCGGCCTCGTTTACCAGGACGGGAGCGGAATCACCGCCAACACGACGGAAAGTACTTTCACCGTCATCAGTTGTTTTGCGGACAACACCTCGGTTGCGAAACGTCCCATCTCCATTCTGTTCGATTGTTACGGCACCCGTGATTTCATAGATACCGTCAATGTCGTTGTCGATTTCGCCACCGAACCCCAGACGCAACCCACCGCCAACGTGTGACATTGCCCCGGAGTTGAACAAGGTGCCGATACGAAGTTCGCTGGTTGCGGATCCTGCAATCTCTACCGTTCCGACGTTTGTCAATCGTGAACCGATCGCCAGAGTGGCGTCTGCGATCGCGAGCACTCCACGAGAACGAACGGTACTTGGCGTTTCGGTGGTTAGCGTTCGGCCGGCCGGAACGGCAAGCGTTTGCGCACCAGAGGCGCCACCAATCGTTAGCGCTTTGACGTCGACGTCGACATCTGCAGAAACCAAATACGTTCCCTCGAGCACGACGCACGCATCATCCGTTGTGGTCGGCACGCCGTTACTCCAGTTCCCTGAGTCAGACCAGTTGCCACCACTTCCGTTGGTCCATTGAGTGGTGCAACTGAGACCTTCGTAAGTAAGCGTTACCTGGTTAGCGTTGTACGAAACTCCAAACTCCAACCCGTCATCGGTAACCAGACCCGTGAGGGCATCTGCGTTGCCAAATTGTCCGGAGAGTGTTCCTGCAGACAAGACGGTAAACTGTTGATTGACCTCTGGCTCAAAGGCACCGATCAGGTTGACGTCGAGTGTCCCGCCAAGCGTGGCGATGCCAGATACAACGAGGTGGTCGTACGTGGTGTCAATCATCGATCCAGCCAGTCCGATCTCCAAGACTGAGGTCGATGATTCAATTTTGAGGTCGCCGACGGTATTCAGTTTCCCGGTCAGGACACCGGGCGCGATGATTCCCCGATTGTTAAAACTTGGCGTGACTTTTAGAGAGGCCGTTCCCTGAATCCGCCCACCGTCATCATTTAGAAACGGGCCTTTTACGTCAACTGTACCCGACTCAATACTCATGACGGCACCGTTCCGGTTTTCGATCACCATTTCAGCTGGAATCTCTGTCGATGCAACTCCGCCACTCTTTCGAAAAAGGCCACCGTCCGCATTAACGAAGCTCGCAGTTCCTACGCCTGATCTGTAAAAATCGGCGTCAGTCAAGAGCTCAAACGTTCCGCGATTGTCAATGACAGCTCCTTCGGAAAGCCGTGGCCAACCGCCGGCCCACGTGATAGTCCCATTGTTCTGAAGGGTTGTCCCCTCGATCAAATCTTTGTACTGCGAGGTGGTGAGCGTGAATAATCCGTCATTGGAAATCGTCCCACCGCCTAGCACACGCGAAGAAATGGACCCGACTACCCACTCGAAACCGGTCCCTCCCAAATTGAGCGACCCTCCCAGAGAATCGGCACGCAGTGTTGCCCCGTTCAGATAAATTCTTCCTTGCGGACTGCCCAATAGCTCCCCGACAATAATCTGTGTTCCACCGTTGAAGCCGATTATGGCATCAACTGCGGCGTTTAGTGTTCCGTCGATATGCCTGGTTGTTCCCAAAAAAAGAATGCCCCCGACCTGAGCATCGATCAGCCCACGGTTTTCGACGGTGACGCCGGCATTGAACTGGGCGTTGGCTGTTCCACCAGTCTTCTGTACAGTGGCACCGACCGAATTGACGAACAAGCTTGTGCCCTCGCCGGCGGAGTAGAAATCCGCATCGCTTTGTGCGTCGATGAATCCGCGATTCTCGAGTGTCGATCCTCCATAAATTCGCGGCCATCCACCGATCCATGTGATCGTCGCCTCATTTATGAAAGTTGTCTCGCCGGTAACGTCTTTGTATTGCGACGAATGCCAGACCAGCAAGCCGACGTTCGTGATTGAGCCACCTCCGGTGTCACCTCCTGAAATCGGACCAACAACCCACTCAAAGCCGGTCCCGCCGAAGTCCAACACGGCGCCGGCAAGGTCAGCCTGAAGCGTTGCACCCGAGAGCTGAACCGATCCGTCTGGAGTCCCCGACAACGTACCAACTATTGTTTGCGTACTTCCCGACAGAAGAATTAATGCGTCGGCTGCGGCATACAACGTTGCGTTCGTGTGCGTGGTCGGACCGGTGAAGCGAACGATGCCGACTTGTGCGTCGATTAAACCAAAGTTCTCGACCGTAATACCACTGTTGATTTGCAAGTCGGCAGTCCCTGCGGATTTTCGGAGTACCCCAGTTTCACTGTTAACAAATCGGACGTTATCCGAACCTATACTATACAGGTTGGCGTCAGACTGGGCATCAATCAGGTCGTTATTCAGCAGTACTGATCCCGGACCGATTCGCGGCCAACCGCCGGCCCATGTAATTGTGGCATCGTTAATAAAAGTTGTCTCGCCGGCCACATCTTTATACTGCGAGCCGATCCAAACGATTAGGCCGGTATTGGTTAGGTCGCCTCCACCTGTATCACCGCCTGCGACCGAACCAATTTCCCAGACAAATCCTTCCGCACCAAAATTTATGCTCGCTCCAGAAGGATCAGCGTGGAGAGACGCGCCTGTAAGCGTGACTTCTCCTTCTGGATTCCCGGATAGAGTCCCAACAATTGTGTGAACGCCACCCGTGAGCCGCACACTGGCTCCGGCAGCTGCGTTTAGAGTGGCGTCTGTGTGAGTCGACGGTGCCTGAAGAGCGATGGAACCAGTTTGAGCGTCCACAACTCCTTCGTTTTCCAGAATCAGCGCAGCCGGAAATAGCATTTCACCGGCCCCAACACTCTTCAGAAACGTCGCACCAACTGAATTCACGAATCTCCCCCCCGAGCCGTTGGCATACAGGTTGTCGTTCGACTGGTTGTCAAAGAAGCCGTTGTTGATGATCGTGGCATCCGACCAAATCCGGGGCCAACCTGACACCCAGGTAAGTGTAGTGTTGTTAACGAGCGTGGCACCCGCCGAAACGTCTTTGTACTGAGCCGTCTGCATAACGATCAGCCCGTTGTTGGTAACGGTAGTACCGCCAGCAAACCCGCCAATCTTCCAAACAATGCGGCTACTCGCTTCAAACACGGTTGGTGCCGCAACGGTGAGGGTCGCATTGACGTCGAACGTTTGAAGGGTTGTACCGGTCGCAGACCCAAAGGTCAAACTATTTATTGCCTGATTGCTCGACAGGGTGACGGTGTATTCGGCATCGGCGATAATACACACGTCATCAGAGGCTGTCGGCTTTGTCCCCGTGTTCCAGTTCGAATCAGTTGCCCAATCCCCGCCAATCGTGTTTGTCCACGTCACGGTGCATTGAGCAGAAGCATTCCCGTTTGCGAGAGCAAACAGGACAAAAATGGCGACAACACACTTGGATAGACGCATAGAATCGTTCAATGAAGACTTGTAGACTGTTCCTTGGTAAATACAGGCCAGACTAAGTAGAAGTTGAAGAAGGTTTCGTATCAGTACAAACGAAAAACCAAAGCAAAGCGGCTCAGCGCGCGTCCATCAGGCAATGAAATTCTCGAATGCCGAGGAATGCGTGTAAATCGTTCCAATCGGCATCAATCACGAGGCTGCGGCAGGCCGAGGCCAATTGGCTTTATACCGGAGTAAACTTGCAAAGGATAGGAATAGTAAACGGCAACGAAGCGGCTAGTTCGAGGTCCTTCACGAAGCAACAATCAACAATCAACAATCGAGCAAGCGATCAAATGCGTGCATTACTCAAACCCTGGGGGACGGACACGCCGCGTCATACAAACGGTGACGACTTGGTCCAGCTAACGTATACAAACTAAATCGTCGTCCACGCTGATTCTGCTAATGCACATAACTGGCAGCGTTGATATCGATCGTGCATCCAGTCGCGTGATCGGACAAACCGCTGGCAAGCAGAACAACCATCGGTGAAATATCATCGGGTTCGGTTAGTCGATCCAGTGCAATTCCGCCGACGACGTAGTCTTCGCCGTACAGCTCAATTGCATCTTTTGCCATATCGGTTCGAACAAACCCAGGCGCGATCAGGAATGCTTTCACGCCTTGTTTCCCGAAGGCCCGTGCAATTGAACGGGTAAACGCGACCATTCCACCTTTTGATGCTGCGTAGGCCATGTAGTCTTCGGTATCACCGCGGAACGCCGCACGAGAAGCAATCATGATTACCCTTCCACCGTCCCCTTTGGCAAATTCACCGACTGCAAGCCGCGACAAAAAAGCTACGGACTTGAGATTGACATCCATCGTAAGATCCCATGCTTTTTCCCATTGGGGGCGTTGCATAGTCATGGGCATGCTGACAACTAATCCGGCATTGTTCACGAGAACATCCAGTCCACCTAATGCCTTCACGGAGTCGTTGAACAAGCTTTCGGTACTCTCAATGTCTGAAAGATCTGCCTTGATCAAATAGGATTGATCCGGAAAGAGTCGTTGGAGCTCTTCTACCGGTTCACGATTACGGTTGTAGTGAAGTGCAACAGAAGCACCTGATTCCAACAGGTGCCGTGCAATGGAATTGCCGACTCCCCGGCTTGCGCCCGTCACAAGGATTCGTTGGTTTGCGAGGTCGATGTTCATTGTTTCAGGGTTTTGCCAGAGTGTGTGTTCCGAAAGATACTACTTGAGCTGAACCCGTAAGTCGCGATTATCGGGAAGTGCGTCCACAACGTCGAAATGCGTGCGTCCGATTACGAACCCATCTTCGGTTTCAACATCGACTCGCCATTCACCCGCCTTGACGTTTTGTTTGAAGGTATAGCCGCGAAATCCGTTTTCTCTCCCACCTTCGACATCGTATCCGATCCGATCCTGAATTACCCAGTCATCCTGCGCATAGTCGAACACGTACCATGCGTGGACGATTCGACTTTGGAATCGTCGTGGAGCAAATACCGATGCGAAGCAGTAGACCGGTGCATCCGGTTCACGATGGAATACGGTTGAGGGTGAATACCGCCCAAAGATGCGACCAGCCGGCTCGTACGCAAGCACAAATCGATTGCCTTCACGCTCCACGGAATGGTATACACCCACGCTGCGCACGGCAAGCGGAACCGGAGGAATCAATTTGTTCAGATAGAAGATATTCGACAACACAAACAGACCAACCACCATCGCAACCGAACCGGCACGGCTTCGGCGCGAGGGTAGCGCCTTGGCGAGGGCGAGACGCCACAACACAAAACCACAGAGGGCAACACCGAGCATACCGGCAAGAAAGAACGGCCAAAATCCCATCCGGCCCAATGCCACCGGAACCATAAACATGAAGAACGAATGGCTGCCAATGAACAAGAGTGCAAAGAGAATTACCGGACTCTTGTCGTGTGGTACGAACTCATTTGCAACGAGAAGAGTGACCAGCAACAAAAAGTACAGTGCGCCAGCCGTTAGTGTCGTGCTTTGCCAATAGAAGATTACGTTTGCGCTGAACAGCGCACCAAACGCAAACTGCATCGCAAGGGGCAACCAGCGTTCACCGCGCTTCACCCAGTTCGGAAGGGTCGCCCCGGCCCATCGGAGCATGGCGAAGTAGCCCAAAACACTCACGACAACGACATACAGCAGCAGCAATACATTGTCGAAGACGGCGTCCACACGAGTGAGGGTGAAATAGTCCCAAACAAAACCGCCAACAAAGAACAGGAGTGCAATTCGTCGCGGATGCTGATCAACAATCATCCGAATTGCTGTCGCGACCGGCAGTGCGTCGATCCGCCGCCAGAGTTTTTGTGGGAAACTCATGGCAGGAGATTGCTGCGGATTAGCGGAAGTGACGTCCAGCGGATCGGCGCGCGTAGGTGCGACAGGTTTACTACCGTGCGCTGAATCGGACCGAGGCCCGTCGGAATCCGAAGCGGTACTTTGATTCACGCTAAGAAGGTCTGGGTAACCCGGGTGGTAACGAAACTGGTTTGGAACCGGCAACCACGGCGCGCTGTACGGTCGCCGTCTTTTTGCGCCACAGTGGAACCGCTGAGCACGGTTCTCCGAACATCAGTTTCGAGGCGTGTTGCTGGAGTTTCGTTGTGGCGCGTACGTACGCTGATTGCGGTACGATCTTCGACGCACAGCCCTTGATCACAACCGGGGAATTGTCAAACTCAGACCAATCAACCTCTTCCAGGGCTTTGTCAAAATACGACCTGACAACCGCATCGCTGCGTCCCAAGGTTACTGATGCCGCAAACGGCTCTGCGCGTGAGGCAACCAGCATGGTCGCCCAGGTTGGCAGAATGGCATCGGTTGAGCAAAAAATTGCAAGGTGCTGGTCCGCGTACGCTTCCCAGTCTTGTGATTTCACGTGTGCTCGGAAATCTTTTTCTTTCAGCACCAATCCTTTGAACAACCATTCTGCGATATCGAGCTCCACGACGGAGCGCTTGTCCCAAAGACTTTCCAGATTAAACACCCGAATGTCGCTTTCGGCTACCTTGTTAACAATTTTGCCCGAGTCGTCCATGTTTCTACAGCTTGTGTATTTAGCTTGTCTAAAGCGTTCGGCACTTTCGTTCGCGTCACGGCCCCGAATGTTCCGCACCTAAATATCCAGGATCAAGAATCGTTGACGCTGCAACAACCCGGCAACACCGATTTCGCTCCAACCCACGTTGTCTGGGACGGTTACGGTTTACTCAACATTGACCGTCGCAGCGGTTGAGGATGCATCGACGTAGGCGTCGATAAACATGCTCGCGGCCTGCTGTACCTCTTCCTCCGTTGTGGGGCGGCCGAGGCTGACCCGAAACGTCGACTCGGCATCCGCTGCTGACAAACCAATTGCCGTCAAAACATGGCTAGGCGCACCAGCACCTGATGCGCAGGCACTCGCAGTCGAAACCGCAATATCCCGCAGCCGCAACATCATCTCAGTCGTTGACACACCGCGGAAGGTAATCGAGGTGGTCTGTGGAAGTCGTTCAACCCCGGCAGCATTTACAGTTGCAGTATCACAGGCAGAAAGCACGGTCGATTCGAATTGATCACGCAAGGCCGACAACCGTTTCTGATCACGGGCCAGTTCATCGTCGCACATCGCCGCTGCTTCCCCCATTCCGACAATCGCGGGGACATTGAGCGTACCGCCCCTTCTTGCCTTCTGTTGACCACCACCATCAACAAACCGACGCAACCGAACGCCCTCGCGACCCCGTCGTGCATAAAGCAGACCGACCCCTTTCGGACCATAGAACTTGTGCGCTGAACACGCCAGCAAGTCGATGCCTTTGATCGAAACGGGAATCTTCCCGACGGCCTGTGTTGCGTCAACCATCAGCGGAATTCCAAGCGGACGGACCAAAGCTGATATTTTCTCGATCGGCTGCAGGGTTCCGATTTCGTTATTAGCCCACATCGTTGAGACAAGAATTGTTTCTGGCCGAATTGCGGCTGCCAATTCTTCCAGATTAACCACGCCATCCGCATCAACTCCAAGGAAGGTCGTCTCATATCCTTCACTTTCCAGAGCGGTATAACAGTCTAGAACAGCCATGTGCTCAGACGCAAGCGTGATGAGATGGGAACCCTTGGGATGCGTCTGCGCCACGCCTTTGATCGCGTAGTTAATCGCTTCAGTCGCACCACTTGTAAAAATATAGTCGTCCGGTTCTCCTCCAAGCAGCGCTGCCACCTGGGTCAGGGCTCGGTTTACTGCAGCATCCGCAGTCCACCCCTTCGCATGGCCAGCACTTGAAGGGTTTCCAAAATGTTCTGTGAAATACGGCAACATCCGATCAAGAACGACTTGATTGACGGGTGTGGTTGCGTTGTAGTCGAGATAGATCATATTATGAAGGGTTAATCGGATCGTTCAACGACTATCGCATCAACTTGTGCCGTAGTCGTGGCGTCTTCTCCGGAATCCTCGATATTGCAAGAACTCCAGCCTACGCTATTTTTGCCGATACCGACTATTGAGGCTTGCTGAAGCCGCGCAACACAGTCAACCTGCTGGCCACCAATGACAACTACTGAAATTTCTATAGTCCACGTAAACATGGACGACAACTGGGAGCTTACCCAGCGGATTCGCGAAGAGGTGTTTATCGTTGAACAAGCGTGCGAGCCCGATGAAGAATGGGATCAGTACGACAAGTGCAGTCGCCACCTGGTGGCAATGTTGGACGGTACTACCCCCGTTGCGACAGCCCGTTGGCGATCTACGATATACGAAGGCATTTCAGTAGCCAAACTTGAACGCATCGCCGTCCCGGATGCGTTTCGCCGTCGTGGGTTCGGGCGGACGATCGTAGAAGCGCTGATGGCGGACGCGAGGAAGGCAGGATTTGACTGCTTCATTCTCCATGCCCAACCATACCTGATCGAGTTCTACAAATCGCTCGGCTTCTCAGAAGTTGGTGACGAATTTGTCGAGGCCGGAATCCCTCACAAGTTACTCGTTTCGATTGCGTGCCGTTCAATCGGAGCCGACGCCTGATTCTCCGTTCGACACTTTCGACTTGGTCGAAGAGGCCAACGTCTTTGCTGATAAAATCGGATTGCCAAAGTAGAAGACTTCTGCAAAAAAGTAATGCCACGAACCGGTCGATCCGTGGCACTACTCAAATCTAATTCGATCTGATCCCGCTTGAACTCAGCTACTCAGCTTTTGGCGGTTTGGTCTGTCGTTCCAGAACCGTATCAATCAAGCCGTACTCTTTGGCTTCAACTGGATTCATCCAATAGTCGCGGTCGGAGTCTCGTTCAATATCTTCAACCGTGCGGCCAGAGTGAGACGCCAGAATCTCATAGAGCGTCTGCTTTGTCTTTAGAATCTCGCGTGCCTGAATCTCAATATCCGAAGCTTGTCCCTGTGTACCACCTAGCGGTTGGTGGATCATTATACGTGAGTTCGGTAACGATGCCCTTTTTCCTGCAGCGCCCGTCGAGAGAAGGACTGCGCCCATTGAAGCAGCCAAACCAACACAGATTGTAGCAACGTTTGCGTTGATGTACTGCATGGTGTCGTAGATCGCAAGACCGGCGTACACGCCACCACCCGGTGAATTGACATACATGTTGATGTCGCGATCCGAGTCATCACTTGCCAGAAACAGGAGTTGGGCAACAGCCAGGTTGGCCACCTGATCGTTGATCGGGGTACCAATGATGATGATCCGATCTTTCAGCAATCGGCTAAAGATGTCGTATGCACGTTCCCCGCGAGTGGTCTGCTCGACGACCATGGGAACAAGACCAGCGATCGGCTGATCCTGAAACGGGCCGCTGTAAATTGAGCTTGGCATTGAGGTCAAGCTCTTCGAGAACTTTACAAAATCGTCTACCATTGCGTATCTGAACTGAAGGTTACAGGTGGGCGGTTGCTACCGAGGATTGCGCCATTGGTTCCATTTGTCAATCGGCTTCTTCCACCATGATGATCGGTCAACATCGTCTTCAGATAAGGTATCTTCGCTGCTCTTTCGCTTTGCCTCAAGCTCAGCTTCACGTTCTTCTTTGAACGTATCTCGATCTTTTTCAACAACTTCAAATTGCGTCTGAAGAAAATCGAAGACCGCTTCGCTGACGACACGCTGCTTCGTACGCTCCATCATTCCAGGAATCTGGCGGTAGTACTGCAGTATCATTTCAGGATCGATCCCTTCAAGGCCTGATTCTCCAAGAACGTGTTTCTCAACCTGCTCATCCGAAACATCGATCTTTTGTTGGTCGATGATGCGATCCCGGATCAACATCCATCTGCCCTGCCTGACAGCATCGTCCTTCATTTCGCCACGGAACGCTTCATCGTCAAAGCCATCCGGAAATTCTCCTTTACCCTGACGCTTGACGTCTTCTACAAACGAATCGAGGTACAATTCCACAACGGAGTCAGGCACGTCGACCGGGTTTAATTCCAACAACCGGTCAACCATCATTCCTTCCAGTAACTCCCCCGACTGCTTTTGCCACGACTTTTCAAGTTCCTTCCGCAATTCGTCGCGAAATGCCTCTACCGATTCGAACTTGTCCTGCGTTGCCTCTTTTACAAGCTCATCCGTAAGCTCAGGCAAAATGCGCTCCTTGACTCCCTTGATCGTCGCGGCATATCGATCTGTATGAACAGTATCGTCATCGTGCGAATGTGACATGGTAACCGTCACGACATCTCCAACGTTCGACCCCACAACCGCATCACGAAACTCGTCCTTGACACGCGTGTCTGCCAGATGGAAAGAAAGATCTTCTTGCAATCGGCCCGCAATGACTTCGTCGTCGTCATCGACTTGTTGCAAGTCTACTACAACAAGGTCGTCGGCACGAACGGGCAATTCGGAATCTACAAAGTCCGCTTTCTGTTCGACGAAGCCCTCTAGCTCTTGCTCGATATCCTCATCGGTCACTTCGTGAACAAGCTTTGAAATGGTTTCTTCTTCAAGTGGTGCGAGATCTAAATCTGGCCGGACCCCGAAGCGGACAACGGCAAACAGATCACCGTCCATTTCGTAGTCTAACTTGGTGATCTTCGGACGACCGAGTACATCCAGTTCGGCGGGTTCCATTACGCTCGATTCGTACGTCTCCTGGATTGATTTTTCGGCCACGCCAAAGGCGATCGCCTTTCCATAGAGTTTTTTGACGACGTTGAGGGGCACTTTCCCTTTCCGAAAGCCCTTCATGTTCGTTTTTGTCTTCTGCACCTTCAGTGCACTGGTAAACTCTTCGGCCAGATCGTCGGCTGTCGCACGGATTTCGAGATCATACTCGACATCCGAAACCTTGTTAATTGTTGTGTCCATGTACGCCGCGTCGAAAGCCGCGGTGAAAATTTAGGGGTAGTAATAGCCAGCAAAATACGAAAGTTGCCGGTGGAGAATAGCCATTGATGCGGATTCGAGTCGAGCTGACGCCTGGAAGACAGCGGAATCAACCCTTCAGATGCGCTCACGGCATTCTGATCAAATCCACCAGCGTCAACTACTAAGTCCCGAATCTAAGGATCGCTTAGGCACGTGGTCGCGGTCGAACCGTAGACTTCAAGCGAATTACGCTGCGGGGCTCAATTTATCTCGCCGGACGACTTCGCGAGCATCTGATGCGAGTATGCCTCGCTCGTCGTCGTTCTTGCAGGAAAGAAGGCCCTGAATTTTAAATCGCCAGATGCCCGCTCCCTTGACCCAGAATCCGATTGCGTCACTCGCTCCCAGTAGTACCATATTCGGCTCGCCGGTTCGATCGGTAAACCAGTCCACGCCCACAACATCTGAAAGCAACACCTGTTGCCGATATCGACCAGTCGGTGTCAATCCGGAGAACTCGATCCTGTTGTAATAAAGTCTAATACGCCCCAGGAATGGGCCGCCCGTAAAATGTTTAACACGGGCAGAAAGCAGAACGCGATCTGCTGCGCTGTTAATTGCAATCGTGGTCATTACTTCTGTTTTAATTAAACCGAAAGTTAACAATCACACCAACCCAATGACCGCGATTAATGGGAAGATATAGCGAAGCTGACTTCTTCATGTTGGTATGCGACGTTTAGATGAGATGCAGGCCATGCGTTTGGAAAATGATTTCAAACAACCGCATTCGACCGCTAAAAATCAAACCCGACCGAGAGGTAATACTGGCGATCACCAAATACATTCCCGTTGTACGGCCAGGCAACGTCAAAACGCAGTGGATAGCCCAATACGATCGTCCGTAGACCAACCCCCATGCCAGCAAACAGATCGTCAAACTCTCGTTCGCCCGCTTCGTTCTCCTGGAAAAAATTGAATCGTTGATCCTCTTCGGAAGAACTATAAATCGAACCGATATCAAGAAAGGCAGCTCCATGAAGCCGATAAAGCGGAAGGAGCGCAGTGGGTGTAAAGGCACGGGCGGTGAACAGGGGGAATCGCATTTCGAGATTCACCAGGCCAAATGCACCACCGTTAAGTTGGTTTAGATCTGCCCCACGTAGCGGCAGCACGGGCGTCGCAAACACAAAGTCTGAGACATCATTAATGGGAAAGCCGTTAACAACATCGAATCGACGATTCGCCCAGTTTGCAACTCCTCCGGAATAGAACTTCTGTCGGTCCCTCCCAAATGACAACCCTCCGGAAAACCGCAATGCAATAGTGTAGTCCGAGCGGAAGGTTTCGTATATCCGAGAGTCTAACACAAAGTTGGCAAACCGCAGCCCGCTTGAACCAAACGGCACCGGACTTCCGGCAACACTGAGCCCAAGTCGCTTGCCTCGAGTTGGCCCCAGCAGTCCGGGCGTCGTCAGGTCCCTTACATATGCCACACCAAGCGACGCGACGGATCTCGTCCGGGCTGGTTCTGCGGAGACCGCAATGTCGGATTGACTTGCACGGACAAACGATACTTTGCCTTCAATCCGGCGGAATTTATCAAGTGGGTAAGCAGATTTCAGGGAGAGTCCCACTTGTCGAAATCGATCGTATGTAAAGGCCGATCCACTGGTTCTGCGCAGCAGGCGTGACGATTGAAAAGCCGCAATTGTCCAGTCGGTTCTGCGTGGCAAATGGTGATAAGCTGCCTCGTAGTCGAGATTTCGCAAGTCAATAAGCAGATTGGTTGACAGCGTAAACCGGTGGTCGCCGAGCAGGTCCGAAAACACCATCTGGGTTACACCTTGGACGCCATACAGGACGTCGTAACCCGCTGTGCCGTACGCCAGATCCGGCGAAAACCGAAGGCGGTATCGCTTCGCCGCAGAAATCTCGATTGGGCGTTCTTCACCCTCATAATCAAGGCTGAACGTAGGTCCGGTTTGATCGGGAAAGCCCACAGATACAAATCGCGACGTATCGCGCGAAGCAATTGGAGGGGCATGCTCCAATCTCATGGCCCACGGATCTTCACTCACCGGCACATTTCGGCGAGACTCGCTGTCTACGGCATCCCGCAGAAACGGATTTTCCCTCAACACAGACGCTACCGCCAAAACGGAGGCAGGGGCAGAAATTTTTCCGGGACCTTGCTTCCGCTGGGCGTAGACATTTGGCGTGAGCAACTCCTCATCAACAATTCTGTCCAAGGGGTTGGCCAGCACATAGATCGCGGGCGAGCTCCGTCGGAAGCTCACCAATGCAGCCCGACTTCCATCTGACGAAAGCGCCATCTGCGAAATACCGACCAACAAGTTTGTCACCGGCCGATTGATTCCAGCTGAGCTGTCGAGTTCGTAAAGGTTCTCAATCCCATTTTCAGCAGAAACGAACAGTATTTTCGATCCGGATCCAGCATAGCGCGCGGTATGTTCGGATACCTCGG
>CBDTVC010000011.1:0-14444 GCA_965363925.1 uncultured bacterium
TTGTGGCGGGGGCAGGGACGCGACGAAGCGACCGGTCATGGGAAGCATTGCAGAACGACTGGCTGATGCGGTGATTGTCACAAACGACAACCCACGGACAGAAGACCCAGATAAGATTTTCGCTGACATTCGAGAAGGCATGAAGGATCCGGATAAGGCGTATTGGGAGCATGAACGCGATGAAGCGATCCGAAGAGGTGTTGTCGCTGCCGGCAGAGAAGGGGTGGTTGTAATCGCGGGCAAGGGACACGAGACGTATCAGATCAACGGAACCGATCGGCGCCATTTTGACGACCGGGAAGTTGTGCGGAGCCTGGTATTGAGAAGCCGGTAAGTTGCTGGTTATTCGAGAAATACTGTTGCATTCAGGGAGTGCCCTGGTGCTAACCTGCGAATGGGTTAGCTGACCGATGTGACACCAGTTTGAAACGATTTGTGGGCCGGTTTTACGGTCAAGTTTGAAGAGCAATTTTGAAGACGAGTCTGTTTTGCATTGCTGATTAGAGATGCAAAACACGTCCCGGCGGCCCACCTGCCGGCCCGACTAACCCTCGGGCTGGCACGCCGGGACCATTGTTTGGAGTACCGAAGTGTTGTCGCGTTCGCCGTACGGCGACTCACTCAATTCATTCGGATAGTTGATTGGAATACGGTGCTTTAGCGGGCACCAAAGCACGATATACCGGCAGCAATCTGTCGGCCCTCACTACCGCGATGCTTTACTACCTCATAGACTACCTCGAGCAGCTTTACCAACCGCCGGGGTTTCAGGCGATTCGATTCATCACGGTCCGCGCTGCACTTGCCGCAGCTACCGCGCTGATCATCTCCTTGTTCATCGGACGTAGAATTATCCAATGGCTCGCAAAACAACAACTTGGCGAAGAAGTCCGATCTGGCATCGATGCCGGTGCGATTGATCATTCGCACAAGAAGGGCACTCCAACCATGGGCGGTGTCATCATCCTTCTTTCGCTACTCGGTTCCACGTTCCTTTGGGGCGACCTGACTGAGGTGTATGTGTGGACCATAATGCTCGCTACCGCATGGATGGGCGCGTTCGGGTTTGCGGATGACTACATAAAGACCGTTAAGAAAAACAAGACCGGGCTGCCGGCGAAGATCAAGCTTGTTGGGCAGATCAGTCTTGGAATTATGGTTGCATCCATTCTGTACTTCCATCCGCAGTTTGCAGGCGTCAATACGTTGACTTCGCTGCCGTTTCTGAAGGACGCAGTACTCGACTACAACTTTATGTCAGACTGGTTCGGGGATGGTGTTGATGTCGGATGGATCATCTACTACCCGGTCTGCATCTTCATCATTACGGCGCTTTCGAATGCCGTAAACCTGACGGATGGTTTGGACGGATTGGCCGCTGGAGTTACGGGAATTGTTGCCCTTGGACTTATTGTCCTCTGCTACATTCCGGGCAACGTCCAGATCGCCCAGTACTTGAATGAAATGACGCTAACGGGCGCCGGCGAGCTCACGGTCTTCGCCACTGCCATGGCGTTTTCGTGCCTCGGCTTTTTGTGGTACAACGGTTTTCCAGCATCCGTCTTTATGGGTGATACCGGTTCCCTTGCATTGGGCGCCGCCGTTGGAACCCTCGCACTGATGATCAAGAAGGAGTTGCTGCTCCCATTGTTGTGCTTGGTGTTCTTTGTCGAGTCACTTTCGGTAATCATTCAAACCTCCTACTTCAAGTATACCCGCCGAAAGACGGGTGAGGGTAAACGCGTGTTCTTGATGGCGCCGATTCACCACCACTTCGAAGTCAAAGGTGTGCACGAAACAAAGATTGTAGTCCGCTTCTGGATCATCACGGCGATCACGGTTATTGCGACGTTGCTGACGTTGCGAATTCGATGAGTCGCAAGAACCAGTAAAGGATTAATTATCCGAAAAAATGTTACCTGTATCCGAAAAACATATAACCATTGTTGGCGCTGGCCGGAGCGGCGTGGCTGCCGCCAGACTGCTTGCGAGGAACGGTGGTCGAGTGTTTTTGACCGATGCTGGAAACTTGTCCGCAAGCGTCACGACGCTGCTGACGGATGAAGGGATAACATTTGAGTCTGGCGGACATTCGGCAAAGGCATTGGATGCCGACTGGTTTGTAATCAGCCCGGGTGTTCCGTCAACGGCACCACTCATTGTAGAGGCTGAAGAACATGATATAGCGGTGGTGTCTGAGATCGAGGTTGCGTCGTGGTTTTGTCCAGCACCGGTCGTCGCCATAACGGGTTCGAACGGAAAGACAACGACGTCGTCGATAGCGGCGCACTTCATTCGTGCGTCAGGTCGAAAAACGCATTTGGCCGGCAACATTGGTCTTGCTTTCTGCGATGTGGTCGAACACGTGGACACAACAGATGCTGTTGTTCTCGAAGTGTCAAGCTTTCAGTTGGACCACATTGCGACTTTTCGACCGACCGTTAGTGTTCTGCTCAACGTTACACCAGACCACTTAAACCGGTACGGAAACAGTTTCGAAGCCTACAAGAGAAGTAAGCTTCGCATTTTTGAAAACCAGGGAGATGGTGACTCAGCCGTGCTCAACATCGATGACGAAGCAGTTCGTGCGTCGATGGGCATGGTGCCGGAAGCTGTAACTCGATTTGAAGTAAGTCTCGATGACGAGGTCTCAAGGGGAGGCTTTGTCAAGGATGACCGACTCGTACTGCGGTACGACAATCAGGAGGAAATGCTAATGCATCGCCAGGAAGTGTCCATTCCCGGACGCCACAATACATACAACACGCTCGCGGCTGCCGTTGCTGCACGCATCATGGAGGTTCGAAGTGATGTCATTCGCGAGAGTATGGCGACGTTCCAGGGAGTTCCGCACAGGCTTGAACTTGTTCGCTCGGTCGACGGAGTCAAGTACTACAACGACTCCAAGGCCACGAACGTAAATGCAGCCTGGTATGCGCTCGAAAGCTTCAGCGAACGAATCATTCTGATTGCAGGTGGTCGCGACAAAGGAAACGACTACGAGCCGCTAAAGGGGCTCGTCAAGAGAAAGGTCCGCAGCATTATCGCAATCGGAGAGGGGGCAGAAAAAATTCTTAACGACCTGGGCCCCGAGGTGCAAACGGCTGTAGGTGCCGAGTCAATTCGGGAAGCAGTAGAGATGGCGCGGATGATGGCTGAACCGGGTGACGTTGTTCTGCTCAGCCCCGCCTGTGCGTCATTTGATCAATTTGAAAACTACGAAGACCGGGGCAACACATTTAAGAGACTTGTTGGCGAACTCTAGTGCAGTCGGTCAACTGATCGAGACAGAGAAGTTGAAGTCATAGAAGAAAGGCGTCGAAAAACAGTAGCAGAGAGTAATAGAAAATGGCAAGAGCAATTACGGCTGGAGTTGGGCATCTCCAGGAGCGTCGGCTTGACCGATATCTCGTTTGGGTGATCATGGCGTTGTGTGCGTTCGGCATTGTGGCGGTTTATAGCGCCATAAAGTTTTTCGCCATGAGCAAAGGATCGGGAAATCCCGAGGTCTTTCTCTTCGGACACGTTGCCAAAATGGCTTTTGCACTGGGTGCCATCGTGGTCGTCAGCCTGTTCGACTACAGGTTGATTGCTAAACTCAGCAAGTTGCTTCTGCTTGTCTCTATGGCACTGCTAGTCACTGCAAAAATAATTGGAGTATCGAGTGGAGGGGCGTCTCGATGGCTCACGGTTGGTCCGATCGGATTCCAGCCATCAGATCTGGCGCGGGTTGCAGTAGTCCTTTACGTCGGTGTATTGCTGGCCGGAAAACAGGACTACATCAAGTCTTTCAAAAAAGCCTTCGTACCAATCTTCGTCTGGATTCTCGCGACGGTTGTTCTGATTGGTATGGAAGATTTATCTACTGCGGCCATGGTCTTGGCGACCACCGTGATCATGTGTTTTGTGGGCCGCGTCAGCGTGGTTCACCTCGCCGGACTCGGAACCATTGCCATGGGTCTTGCAGTCATCCTGCTTTTGATGTCACCTGGCCGGGCGGCACGCGTTGAATCGTTTTTGGGAATAAAGATCTTTCCGAACACGACGCAGGCGGAAGTTTTCGACGATCAGGCAGAAGGCTATCAGGCATTGCAGGGGAAGATCGCGTTTGCCATGGGAGGTTTGACGGGTGTTGGACCGGGGCGCAGTACGCAGCGAGACTTTCTTCCATCGGGGTACAACGATTACATCTTCGCAATCATAGCAGAAGAGTATGGGCTGATCGGAGCGCTCGTTCTGCTGGCTCTATTTGTCGCAATACTGTTTCGCGGAATGTTACGGATTGCGCGTCGGGCGGATGACCCACTCGGACTGTTTGTCGCTGTAGGTTTGACCGCGATGCTGGTGTTGTACGGCTTCGTACACGCAGGCGTTTCGTGCGGTTTGTTTCCAGTAACGGGTTTGCCCATGCCGTTTGTGAGTTATGGCGGTACGTCAATGGTTGCATCCGGCGTAATGGTCGGGCTGCTACTGAGTATCTCACGGTACTCAACTGCGTAAAGGCTGACGCTGCGTTTGGATCATCGAAAGGTGGTTGGATGTGGCGATTAAAAATTGAGATTGAGAACAACGTGTCAGGAAATACGCGAAATATAGTGCAAGCTGGTTCCGACAGGGCTCCCCGAGTTCTGTTTGCCGGTGGTGGTACGGGTGGACATGTCTACCCGGCGATCGCCATTGCCCGCAGCATCAAGTCGCTGGTACCAGCTGCCGTTGTCGAATTTGCAGGTACGACATCGCACATTGAGTGGAGAGTGGTGCCGGAGGCAGGGTTCAAGATTCATCCAATTACTGTAAGTCCGCTTCATCGGAGTTTGACGCTTCGCAACCTGTCTTTTCCAATCAAGCTTTTGCGCGGATTGCTTCAGAGTCGTTCCCTTGTTCGAAAATTCAAGCCGGATCTCGCCGTGGGGACCGGTGGATACGTATCCGGACCCGTTCTTTGGGCTGCGTCCAAAGCGGGCGTGAAGACGGTGGTGCAGGAGCAAAACGCATTTGCGGGGAAGACGAACAAAATGCTTGCAACCAAGGCTGCCGAAATCCACATAGCATTTGAAGAGGCAGCAAGTTACTTCCCTGGTACAACGTGCAAACTGAGTGGAAATCCAGTGCGAAAAGAGCTGCTCGACTCCAGTCGCGAAGCAGGAAGGTCGCACTTTGGGATTGATGCAGAAAAGAAGGTCGTTTTGATGTTTGGCGGGTCGCTTGGAAGCGCCGCAATGAACGCCGTTTTCGCGGATCGCTATCTGGAATTGCTGGCAGACCCGAAGATCGTATTGATCTGGCAAACCGGCGGGCGCTACTTCGATCGATACCAAGATTCACTTGAGAAACACCCGCGTCTGAAACTGCTGAAGTACATAGAGCGAATGGACCATGCGTATGCTGCTGCCGATGTGGTTGTATGCCGGGCTGGTGCAATCTCATGCAGTGAAATCGAACTTACCGGGTCGCCGTCAATTCTGGTTCCATCGCCGAATGTTGCAGAGGATCATCAAACGTACAATGCACGAAGCCTGTCGGGTGACGGCGCGGCTGTGCTTTTGCCTGAGGCAAAGCTGTCGGGCGAAATTGTTCATTCGATTACGTCCCTTCTTGACGACGATGAGGGGCGAGCCGAGATGAAACGAAAACTACTCGCTCGCGCTCGGCCTGACGCTGCCGATACGATTGCGCGTTCGATTCTCGCGCTTGCTGGGGTATCTCCAGACACGTTTCGTCTTTTGAACGAGAAGCCCGCGGCTGCCAGGCGGTCATCGAAGCGGTCATCATCGAACGGTCCGTCGAGGGAGGTGTCGAAATGATAGCGGGAACGAGACGCCAACCGTTTATGGGTAGAATCCGACGGGTCCACATGGTGGGCATCGGCGGAATCGGGATGAGTTCGATTGCGGAGGTTCTGCTTTCGCGAGGCTATGTGGTGACGGGATCGGACCTGAAGAAATCCGAAGTGACGCGCCACCTCGAAACGCTCGGAGCTGAGATTTTTGAGGATCACGCTGAGGATAATGTCTCAGGCGCTCATGTGGTGGTCTATTCATCCGCAGTCAATCCTCTGAATAATCCAGAGACGATCGCGGCTCATAAGTTGCACGTTCCGATCATCAACCGATCAGTGATGCTGGCCGAGTTGATGCGAATGAAATTCGGCGTTGGCGTTGCGGGTACACACGGCAAGACGACAACGACCTCGCTCGCAGGACTTGTGATCGGTAGTGGCGGTTTTGACCCGTCCGTAGTCGTCGGTGGAAAGGTGGCCGCGTTTGGTTCGAATGCTGCTGTTGGAGAGGGCGACATCATAGTCGTTGAAGCAGATGAATACGATCGGACGTTTCTGCGGCTCACGCCCGCCATAGCTGTCATCACGACGATTGATTTAGAGCATCTTGATATTTACGCCGACTTGGATGACATCAAAAATGCATTTGTCCAGTTTGCCAATTCGGTGCCGTTCTTCGGCGCCGTTGTTGTCTGCATCGACGAGCCTAATGTTCAGTCGATCCTGAGTCGGATTGAACGCAGGGTGATTTCGTACGGTTTGTCTCGACAGGCTGAAATTCGGGCGGAGCACATAGAACATGCGGGCTTGGCGTCGAGCTTTTCAGTGTATCAGGGCGACGAGAATCTTGGGCGGATTGAGTTGGCGCTTCCAGGCGCACACAACATCCGCAACGCACTGGCTGCAATTGCTATCGGGCTCGAGTTGGACATACCGTTTGATCGAATTGCGAAAGGCATCACGACGTTTACGGGTGTCCAGCGCCGTTTTGAACAACTGGGTGACGCTGGCGACGTCGTTACGATCAACGATTATGCGCACCATCCGACGGAAGTCAAAGCAACGTTAAGTGCAGCGAATGAAGCTTGGCCCGACAATAGAATTATTGCGGTGTTTCAGCCGCATTTGTATTCGCGGACGCGGGATCTGGCGGATGAGTTTGGCCGGTGTTTTCTCGATGCCGACGTGGCGCTGATTTGTGAGATCTACGGTGCACGAGAGGAGCCAATAGAGGGTGTTGATGAGCGGTTGGTCGTCGAGGCTGCCCTGGAGTCTGGCCACCGGGACGTTCGACACGTTGAGAAGTTGGTTGACCTTTCTGCCGTCGTCGACTCAATTGCCGAGCCGGGTGACCGCGTCATTTTTATGGGGGCTGGAGATATTTGGAGAGCGGCTGTCGCTTTTGCGGAGACGAGGGAGAGTCGGGGGAAAGCAGAAACGAAGAGGAGGAGAGTGTGAGAAGATATGATAAGAGGACGCCAGAGAGTAGCGGGGACGATGAGAGTCGGGGAAGATGAGAGAAGGGGTGACGTCATGGCGTCGGAGAGTGAAGTAGTGAAATCAAAGAAGCAGTGAAATCAGAGAAGCGATGAAGTTGTTCAAAATATCAGCGAGAACGATGGCTTTTGGGGCGTTGTTCGCATCACTATTGGTGATCGCAGCTGGAGTGATTGGCTGGCAATATCGTCAGAACCTCGACTACAAAGGTATCAGGGTTTCAGGCAATAGTGTTGTTGCGGACGAAGCGGTTGGCGAATTGGTTTCGATTCCTTCGAGCGCTCAGCTATATGCAATCAACATCGATTCAGTACAAGCGCATATTGAAACCGACCTATGGATATCATCCGCAAACGTACGCCGGTCACCGACGGGATGGATAAACGTTAAGGTCGTTGAGCGAACACCCGTTGCTTTGGTAATCGCAGGAGGTGTGCCAAGTCACTATGTAGATGTAAGTGGATTTCGGATGCCGCTACTGAAGGGTTTTGCCGCAGACGTACCGGTACTTACCGGCAAGGTCCGGTTTGTTGGTGGCAGCGGTGTTCATTCACGAATTGCTGATCCATCTGTCCGGGAGATGCTTGATGCTCTGGTGCGGCTGGATTCGCGAACACGTTCGCTCGTTTCTGAGATTGAGGTATCCGGCCAGGGTTCAATCACGGTGCGCACGACGCCTGTAGATGGTCGAGGCAGTATACCTGTTTCGCTGGGCAGGAAAGACTACGAGCTCAAACTTGTTCGCCTGGGTGCATTCTGGGAGCAAGTGCTTCTGAAGAAACCCGACGAAACGATCAGGGCGATCGACCTCCGTTATGACAACCTTCTCTCGACAACGTGAGAATTATTGCAGCTCCGGTTTGCAAGATGCTGCCAGAGCTGGATGCGTAAATGAACATTTTTGAATAGCAAAGAATGACCTGAGGAGAAGGACCAATTACAGACGCGCCACCGGATAACACGGTTTGCATCTGCAAGTGACATTGGCAGCCATCTTTACAAGGAAATGTGAGAAAAGCGACTTATCGCGCGACACAGAAGAGGAAAAGAAATGCAAGTAACTCCAAGTGAACAAATTGTCGTCGGGTTGGATATCGGTACCACAAAAGTGTGTGCCGTTGTTGCAACAGCAGACGAACTCGACCGGATCAATATTCTTGGTGTTGGCATCGCAGAGTGCGATGGGTTAAACCGGGGTGTGGTCGTCAATATTGACCGTACAGTCGCGGCCGTGCAGGAAGCGATCGGCGAGGCGGAGCGTTGTGCGGGTGTTGAAGTTAGATCCGTGATTGTCGGCATTGCTGGAGACCACGTCCAAAGTTTTCAAAGCCGCGGTGTCGTCACAGTTGCAAACCGCGAAGGTGAGATTACGGAGGATGACGTCCGGCGCTTGCTTGATGACACGACACATGTCGCGATGCCGGCGGATCGGGAGATCCTTCATGTCATTCCGCAGGATTTTATTGTTGACGGGCAGGATGGTGTTGCTCACCCCATTGGCATGAGTGGGGTTCGGCTTGAGGCGAACGTGCACATCATCACCGGTCTTGTCTCCGCAGCGAAGAACATCTACCGCTGTGTTGAAAAAGCGGGCTATCAGGTTGCGGACATTGTACTCGAGCCATTGGCTTCGTCGTTTGCAGTGCTTCATCCGGACGAGAAAGAAGTGGGTGTGGCGCTGGTTGACATCGGCGGCGGTACGACAGACATCGCTGTATTCGAGGACAATACGATTCGACACACAGCGGTCATCGCCGTCGCAGGAAACAAAGTGACCGACGATATCCGACGTGGCCTTGGCGTAATGCGCGACCAGGCGGAGCGGCTTAAGTGTGAGTTTGGCGTTTCGCTTTCAGACATGATCGAGGAAGATCGTGAGATTCGGATTCCTGGGATCGGGGGTCGGTCCGACAAAAGCATTGGCAAAAGCACGCTCGCACAGGTCATCCAGCCGCGCATGGAAGAGATTCTTGAAATCGCCGCAATTGAAATCAAGCGCAGCGGTTATGGAAGGCATCTGTCGTCTGGCGTGGTGCTCACGGGTGGCGGGTCAATGATACCGGGTACAGCTGAATTGGCTGCCGAAGTACTTGGCGTTGACGCGCGAGTAGGCACACCGATGGGACTCACCGGCGGTATGGTTGAAGAGGTAAACGATCCAAAGTATGCAACGGGTGTCGGGCTGGTTCTTTACGGCCTGCGACCAAGTTCGCTTGGGCACGGTGGGTTCAGAGCTGAAGGCGCATCGCGACACGTTAGTGAACTTGTACCCGGCGAGTCGTTGGTGAACAAGATTGCTTCGAAAATGAAGGGTTGGTTTGACGAACTATAAAAACTGAACCGGAACACAACGCGTGGTCGCTCAACCACTCATCCGGGTCAATTAAACAAAGCGGATCGGCTTCTGTGTCGGGTGAAAGCCTCGATCGTAAGCAGGTCCAAAGCACAGCAAAGGAGGAATAAATGGAAAATCTGTTTAGCTCACGTTTCGCGTTCGACGACTCGTCGGACGAAGAGGCAAAAATCTGCATCGTCGGAGTTGGCGGCGGTGGTGGAAATGCAGTCAACAACATGGTGTCGCAGGGCATTCATGGCGTTGAGTTTATAGCGATCAACACAGACGCTCAGGCGCTGACGATGAACAAGGCCCCAAAGAAGATTCAGGCGGGTCGTGGTTTGACTAAGGGTCTGGGTGCAGGTGCCCGGCCTAGCGTGGGCGCCGAAGCCATTGAGGAAAACCGTGAACAAACTGAGCAGGCTCTGCAAGGATTTGACATGGTGTTTATCACTGCCGGAATGGGTGGCGGAACCGGAACAGGTGGCGCTC
The DNA here is from genome assembly GCA_965363925.1 of uncultured bacterium. Classification (GTDB taxonomy): domain Bacteria; phylum Bacteroidota; class Rhodothermia; order Rhodothermales; family JABDKH01; genus JAGQWL01. The sequence goes on from CBDTVC010000011.1 coordinate 10,104, forward strand.
CTGTCGTCGCAGCAATCGCGCGAAGACTCGGAATTCTTTCAGTGGCAATTGTAACAAAACCATTTGAGTGCGAAGGACCGCGGCGCCTCAAGGCAGCGGAACAGGGCATTCAGGCCCTGAAGGAAACAGTTGATACGCTGATCGTGATTCCGAACGAGCGATTGCTCGATATTTCGGAAGACGACACCAGTCTGATCGAAGCGTTCAACATGGCAGACGAGGTGCTGTACAACGCGACGCGCGGCATCAGTGATCTGATTACCGTTCATGGCCTGATCAATCTCGATTTTGCGGATGTCAAGACGACGATGCAGAACGGCGGAAAGGCGCTGATGGGTGCCGCTACTGCATCCGGCGAAAAACGAGCGGAGCGAGCGGCCATTGAGGCCATCTCAAGCCCACTGCTTGACGGGCTGTCGATTTCGGGTGCGCGAAACGTACTCGTCAACATCACCGCCGGGTTGTCACTCGGAATCAAGGAGGCGACCGAAGCGACCAGCATTATTCAGCGTGAAGCCGGCGAAGACGTGGAGGTGATCTTTGGAACGGTTATCGATGAATCGATGGAAGATGATATCCGGGTTACGGTTATCGCCACTGGTTTCGAAAAAGAAGAGGAGCAGTCGACCGGTTTCCGACCATCGGTTGCCCTGGCAGTCGATAATCCGGTATTCAACTACAAGGGCGAGGACAATTTGCGCCAGTTGGACGTGCCGGCTTATCAGCGAAGAACGCAGGCACCAACGCCGGTGATCTCGACAGAGCGAGAGGAAGTCTCAACCGATGAGCAGCCAAGCGGTCCGCGTAGGATCCGTAGGTTGCAGGTTGACGATCTAAAAGATCGCGCTGAGCGAATACGGAAGGACGACCCCGATACACCAGCGTTTCTGCGGAAAATGCTGGACTAATTTCGGGCAGGCATGTATCCGGTTCTGAGCAAACCGGGTGCGCAATAGTCTACTGTCGGTTCCTTTGCTGGGAAGCGACCATGCCTCGACGGCGTGGTCGCTTCTGCTTTTTTGTTCATTGATTGACAGTGTCAGGAGGCTCCTCTTCCTGATGTTGTGACTCGTCCTGGGTGGCAATTCCTCCGATTGCCTGGAAAACGGTCGATGCGAAGCTCGGATCTGGCTCGATGCGTGTTTGAGTTGATCCTACTAAGTCTCCGCTTCAATATCTTCAAGCGTGGATCTCCCTCAATACCCCATATTACCAAGCGATCACCCAGCGATACGTATTTACCGTTTGTCGTTAAGGCGTGTCCGATGGCTCACGGTTGGATTCTTGTTCGCCACAATCGCGTTCGGACCACAACAGTTGTTTGGCCAAGGCCTGGGCAACGCCAACGATCAACCGATTAAGGGTTTGGTTTGGGATGAGCCCGATGACTTGCAGCATGCCGTCCGCGAATTGGTCTACTTCGCAGAGTCTGGGGTTGAGGCTGTTCGTGTGCCGATCCTTCGTGATACGACGCTGCTAGCTGTTGGCGATTCGCTGGGTATTCAGTTCTTCCAGGAGTTGCCATTCAAATATGCACCTGCCGGTGTGCTGTTGGATAGCCTTGAGTCCGCATTATTGATACTGGATCGTGCTCTGATCGCAGCACGTACCCATCAGTCGGCAAGGCACTTCGGATTGGCCTCGTCATCCGACACGAGTGAGCGGAGTGTTTGCAGCTACTTCGAAACGCTGTCGGCGCGCGTAGCTCAACGATTACCCGGAGCGCAAACGTATTACGTTACTCACTTTTTGGAAGACGACGCGTGTGGCTTGTCGGTTGCATTCGTGTTGCTGGACCGTTACGCTACCGATCGAGTGGCCCTGTCATCGGAACCGAATCGTTTCGGAAAGGGGCGTGCTCGCGGGTACGGTGTTGCTGAACTCGGGCGGCGCGTTGATGTGCGCGAGCAGGTCGGATTAAAGCAACCGTACTCGGCCGAATCCCAAGCACGCTACCTCGAGAACTCGCTACCGGTATTGCTTGAAAAAAGAGAAGGAATCGAAAATGTCGTCGCAGTCTTCGTTTATCGCTGGGGAGGAGGGGGCGATGCTGGCTTGCGGTCCGGTCAAGGGTACGCGTTAACGTCGGAGTCGGGCGAGAAGCAACCTGCCTGGAATGTTGTTCAGGGTTTCTTCACGGGTGATCAAACCGTCTTCGCATTTCCTGCAGGTTCCAGTCTTCCGGATGAGATGCCTTGGCTGCCGCTGTTTGGGTTGATCATTGTGGCGTCCGTCGCAATTTCTTATGCCGTCTCACCGCAGTTCCGTCAGTTGGTGCCACGGTATTTTCTGTCACACGGGTTTTATCGAGAGGCCGCCGCGCAAGGACGAGATGTGACGCCCGTTGTAAATGGCATTCTTTTGGGTTGTGTGTCGCTGAGCGTTGGCGTTACGGCGGCGGTTGTTTTCTACACGGTTCGAAATCTCCAAGTTGTACAAATTGTGTTGTTCTGGCTTCCGGACGCTGTTTCGCAGGCCTTGTTAACGTTGGCTGATCGGCCTTGGATGCTGGCAATCCTGAGTTCATGCTGTGTCGCCCTGGCAACGCTTGTTTGGGTTTCGTTCCTGAGCCTGGGGTCGCGGCTGGGGCGTTCGCTTGTGCCTGCCCAGACCCTGATGATTGCGCTGTGGCCGCACTGGCTTGTCCTTGTAATCCTGCCCGTAGCACTTGTTGTTCCAACGTTTTCACAACCGGTCTCTCTCGTTCTCGTTCAACTCTTGGCCTTTGTCGCGCTCGGGATTTTTGTATGGATCCTCGTCCGTGTAACGATGGATTACGCTGCAGCGTGTCGCGGTCCCGTGTGGCTGGTTGCACTCGTGGCGCTGGCAAATCCGACAGTTCTACTTCTGGGGTTTGTGTTTCTGTTTGTGCTGCCGAGGTTCGAGTACATCCGCTTCCTGATTCATCTCGTGACACGTAACTAGTCACCTCCCAGGCTTGAATAATTCTGATTCAGCACAAACGTCTGCACTGTCAGCGCGATTCCGTGAGGTGATCGACAAGTGGACTGCTTTTGCGAAATCGAATGCCGGAAAGCGAGTGCTCCAGCTGGCAAACTGGCTCTTCCTTGGAGCTGTACTTGTCTATTTGATTTTCAAGCTTAAGGAGTTTGGGTTTTCTGAGATTGTCGCGTCGCTGCCCCGCACACCCTGGTTCTATTTCTATTTTGCGCTGCTTTATGTATCGCTGCCGCTCACCGAGGTGTTCATCTACCGGATGTGCTGGGGACTGCCCGTGCGTGGGAGCATCGGTGCCTTTTTCAAAAAGCGCGTCTACAATAAAGATGTGATGGGATACTCAGGTGAGGTCTATTTCTTCGCCTGGGCGCAGGATCGCCTTTCGCTAACGAGAACACGCATTGTCGAGACCATCCGCGATACAAACATTATCTCTTCAATTGCATCAACGTGTGTCGCGGTTGTGCTTATGGCAGTGTTTCTCGTTCGGGGAGAAATCAATCTGCGCGAACTCGTCGGAAACAATACGGGATACGTATTCGCGGCGATTGCGGTCTTCTTCGTATTGATTACGATTGCAATTCGCTTCAGGCGATATGTCTTTTCGATGCAGCGGCGATTGGCACTGAATATTTTCCTGATTTACGCGGTCCGGCTAATTGTTGCCCAGGTATTTCAGATTGCCCAGTGGGTCGTTGTCCTACCCGACGAACCATTGGGCGCATGGTTCACGTTGGCAGCCATCGCAATAATTGTCAGCCGGATCCCGTTAATCTCTAACCAGAACATTGTCTTTCTGGGGGCCGGACTTTCAGTGGCGGAGCAACTCGGACTTCCGTCATTGGAGATCGCTGCAATGCTAATCGCTACAGCCGTCCTCGACAAGATTGTAAATCTTATAGTCTTTGGAATTGCGACGTATTCGGAACGGCATAAAATTGGCGAGACATTGTCTCTGGACGACTTACCATCGTAAATGCGCAGATTTGGCCACCTTGTCAACTCTTGACCCGACATTTCAGCGATAGAGCGTCTTGGTGATCCAACGCGTGTCCTTATTGGTTAACGGTTTGGAGAAGCGGTTAGGCCGAGCTGGAAGCTATAACGAAGAACGGCGCGGTCAGCTGAAGTAAAAACTTATTCGCGTTTGCGGAGTTTTTTGCTGCGGAGTTTTTCGAAAGTGGCGCGTTTCGGCGTTCGGGATCGGCCAGTTGCACGTTACTGTTTATCTGATGCAGGTTATGGTTCGTCTTATATCACTTTTGCTTGTTGCATTCCTTTCGGTGTCTCACGGGACTGAAAACGGAGATGCTGAACAAAAGCATATTCTGGTTGATGATTTTGAGGCATACGAGAATGGGAGTATTCCGGCCGGTTGGAAGA
>CBDTVC010000012.1:0-14358 GCA_965363925.1 uncultured bacterium
CGAGCGAGACGCAGTTCGAACAACTGGCCCCAACAGAAGAAGCCGGAGCTTTTGCGGGATCGTTTTCCAGGATACTCGGCCGTATCCGGGGACAGCGTCCGACTGGCGACGAGACGCGCGTTGTATATGCCGTCGACCGATACTTTGAACCGTTGCATGCGCTCAAGCCGAATTTTATGGAGACCGGCGAGGCTGATCAACGTCTCGAGTCTGCGGTCGGTGCGTTTGATCAACTCGGCCGCGAACTGTCCGGACTTACGAATCCGGCCGACGCGTTTGAGTTTGCGCAGGTCGCGCTTGATGCTCGGGGCGACCGCGTTGGAGAGGCACTTCGCGCCGTTGAAAGCGCCGTCCGTCGTCAGGAGCCGGACGTCCGTCGGTTATTCGAGGTCCCAGTTGGTCGGGCCTGGGATGCAGTACTTCGATCTGCCGGAAGCCACGTCAATGATCGATGGAAGTCAGATGTCGTCGGTCCGTTCAATGACAAGATTGCGGGCAGGTATCCAATTTCCTCGACTAGTACAGAGGATATCCCGATCAATGACTTTGAAGACTTCTTTGGCCCCGACGGAACGCTGACCGTGTTCCGCGAGGAGGTGCTAAACGGGTTTGTCGACGAAAGCGGACGGGTTAAGTCTTGGGAGGGAGAGGTTTCGATTTCGCGGGAAACGTTCGCAGCCTTTGAAAAAGGACAACAAATCCGAGATGCGCTTTTTGATGGCCAATCGCTTGGACTACGTTTTGAACTGCAGACCGAGGAAGAGCAGAAGGAAGACCCGAGCGTGCAGATCGCTGAGATCACAATCGACATTGGAGGGGATCCCCTGCGCTGGGTGCTCGGAATTCCAGTCTCAAAAAGCTGGCGCTGGCCAGCTCGAGACGCCAAAATTAACGTAGACGTAGGCGGACGGAGATTGCCGGCTAAAGAACGCATCGGCGACTGGGGTTGGTTTCGGTTACTCCAGGACGCAAGCCGCATTGAACGGAGGCGCTCAGCTCAGTACGGAATCTCGTGGAAGTTCGATCGCGGCGTTACCGTGAACTATCGGATGACACTTGAGAGCTCGGACGTTCCCTTCGACGCCTTGAGCCGTTTCTTCGACTTCCGGCTCCCAGGCACTATCAACTAGACGACGACGGTGCAATTGAACGCGCAATCAATTATCTGTTATGGCAAGGTGCCGACTCAGGGCGACTTCGTTCGCGTGAATGCCAACGGTGACCTGATTCTCGCCTTCGATCAATGGATCCAACAGGGGCTGCTGCGAGACAAACCGCATGGTTTCAACGGACAGGACAACGCTACCTCAAACGGGAGCGTTGTTCAGTTCATTTTCGGGCCAGATCCGGGCACGGCCTTGACCGGTGTTCTGGGGGAAAGCCGAGACAGCGCTGGCCGGAAATATCCTCTGATAATCGCGTCGGAACCGGAAGAAAGATGGAGTGACCCTCTCGGTGTAGCTGAGCTGCCGGTGGCGATGGCAGGCTTTCTCTACCATGCCACCGAATACGTGGACCGCATCCGTTCGGGCTTATCGTCTATTGAACAGCTCCGCGTCGACTTGAGCAATCCGCCGATCGACGCGCCGCCGCCGGCGTCCTCCAGATTTGCCGAGATGTTTACGACGCTGTGGGGAGAATTTGATTCTCCGTCCAAATACGTAACGTTCGGGAGTCTGTATCGGGTGCTAGCGCCGTTGAGGGGCAAAATGCCTCCTCGCCTGTCCTTCGGGATCAAGTATCCGATCAGGAGCCACGCTGCACTAGCTGCGACGGATGTAGCGTTCTGGCTCAAGGTTTCTGCGCTGCTGACCGGTGACACCGCTTTCCAGCCAGTGTGTTTCTGGCAGACCGACTCCACACGTTCGAAGTCGTGGTTAGTGGTCTACTTTCGTCCCGGACCGTCGCTCGCAATGTCCTCGCTGTTCAAGGGCGGTGCAGGCGACGAAGATGTTTTTGATCTTGAGACGAGCATGACGGATTCGCCGGACGATCTACGAAAGGCGATTCCGGTTGAATTTGGCAGGCTTCTGGAAGAGGAGGACCTTCGATTGCAGACGATTGAGAGTCGAATGCAGGCGATATCCTATGTGGGTTGATGGCTTGATGGCTTGAGGGTTGATAACGACGAAGCGAGGAGTGAACAAGAAATGGAAGTGAACAGCGAGGCAGCAGCCGAGGATGCGGTGGAATCCGGCGACGCGGGATCAGACGCGCCAGCGGCGATTGAACCAGAAAACGACTCTGAAGCCAAAAAGCAGGAGACCGCCGATGGCACTGAAGGTGATACCACGCCGGCTGCGGAGCCGGTGCCAGCCGAGCCTGAAAAGATTACTGCCAGCGCCGATCTGATCGAGGATGTAAAGAAACCGATCTCTGCAGATGCGCCCTGTGGAGACGACGCGTCGTACGATGACGACTTTCAGCGAGTCAAGTCGGGCATAGAGCAGGCCACCCTCATATCCGGACACATTGACCATGAGAAGGCAGGAGCCGGCCGGGACAAGAAAGACAAGGGAAGTATTGTCGGCACCACAGAAGTCGATTACGGCGCCATCGCCCGGGAAAGCCGGTCTCTGCTTACGTCAAAAACCAAAGACCTGCGTTTGGCGAGCTACCTCACTATTGGACTCTACCACACACAGAAGCTGACGGGATTGCTCGATGGCCTGAGCGCGATTCATGCTCTAGGCGCGACGTTCTGGGACGATCTACATCCCAAACGTCCCCGGGCGCGCCGAGCGGCTATCGATTTGATGGTCAGCCGGGTTGGTGAGCCGCTGGAGGGTTACAAGCCAGGAACGAATGATGGACCAGTGCTGGATGCGATTTTGGAAGAGCTTACTGCTGCGCAGACGTTTCTGACAGAGTCGCTTGGACAGAATGCGCCAGTACTAAGTGGATTGAAAGCGAAACTGACCACTGCGCGCCGACGCGTTCCGGCGGTCAAAAAGGCGGAGCCGAAGCCCTCCGCTCAGCGTCCAGCGTCCGCCGGCGCTGGTCCGGCGAGGGCTGGTGAAGCGCCTGCCCAAGAGATTCGCAACCCGGCCGACGCCCGTCGTCGCGCCGTGAAGGCGGCGGATTTTATGCGAGCAGCAGACAAGAAAAACCCGCTGCCTTATCGTATGGCGCGCGTTGTCCGATGGTCGGAAATAACGGCTCTGCCACCCAATGAGAGTGGCAAAACGCCTATTGAGGAGCCGGACGCGACGAAACGCCTGTACCTTGAGGATCTGTTCGGGAAAGGCGTTTTCGAGACACTCCTGGAGCAGTGTGAGCTTGTATTCAATGAGCCCGGATTCTTCCTGTGGCTGAACCTGCAGCGCATTCAGGCGACCGCAGCCGCCGCGCTGGGCGAGCCCTATGCGAACGTTCATGAAGCGATTATTCTTGAAACGGCCGCATTGGTTCGACGCGTTCCGGGTCTGTTGGATCTAAAATTTATTGACGGCAAGACTCCTTTCGCTGATCCGTTGACGCGCGATTGGATAGAGACAACCGTGCTTTCGTCGTTTGGGAGTGGAAGCGGCTCCGGCAGCGGGCAGGGGCAGGCCGAATCGTTGATTGAAGAGCGATTCCAGGAGGCGCGGAAACTTCTCGGCAAGGGTGACCTAAAGGGTGCGCTGTCGGCGATGGATGAAATCGGCGGTGTGGATTCCGACGAAAAACGATTTCGGATTCGGTTCTACCGGGCGCTTCTTTGCGTAAAGGGGGGACAATCGTCGATTGCATGTCCGATTCTGGAGAGCCTTGATGGAGAGGTCGATCGCCGCGGTCTCGCAGATTGGGATCCGAAGCTCGCCCTTGAGGTTTGGGCGGAGCTTTACCGATGTTATGAAAACATGTCAAGCGTGCCCGGCATCGATCTAGTCGACCTTAAAAGCCGGGCCAAGAATATCTACAGCAAGATCTGCGAGGTGGACGCCGCGAGCGCGTTTGCGTTTACCGCGTTGTAGCGTAGATCCGCACAAAAAAAATTTTGGTTCTTGACATTGAATTCATCTGGTGTAACTTATCATTCGCCCTGCACTTGGCATCTCTAATCAGTCAACGTGCAGGTGACGTAACGGTCGTTCACCCGAATTCATTTCGTCGACCGGATTCACAGACTTCCGCCCGCATCATCACGATGCGGTCCTGTAACGCGACAAGAGGGTTATACGCATGTCACAGAGTTTTCAGAAGGAGAAGCCTCCTGCAAGAATCAATCTTTTCCTCGAAGTAGCGGGTTCCGATGGACCAAAGAAGGTTGAGCTACCGCTAAGGATGCTTATGGTCGGTGACTATACCGGGCGAGCAGACGAAACAGCGCTGGAAGACCGAGAGAACATCAACATCAACAAAGACAATTTTGATGCAGTGATGGACTCGATGGATATCTCGGCTGATTTCACGGTTCCGAACGCCATAAAAGGTGGCGACGAAGAGATGAAGGTGGACCTCTCGTTCGACAACATGAAGTCGTTCTCTCCCGAAGAGGTAGCGAAACAGGTTCCTGAGCTCACGAAACTTATGGCGATGCGAAACTTGCTTCAAGATTTGCGCAACCGAGTTGTTAGCGGACGCGAATTTCGCAAACAGCTCAACCAGATCGTCACCGACAAAGATACGCTTGACAAGATGACCGCTGAGTTGGACAAGCTGATCATCAGCGACGAGGGTGACGGTGACGCCGAGTAGCGGTCCGAAGCATAGCGATGACGAGTCGTAGACGTCGACTGGTCAATTTTGTGGATTACTTTTAAAGCAGATACAGAAAACAATGCCTGAAGCCAAAGAAAGTGCGGCTGCTGCGGAAGTCGTAGAGCCGAAAGATCTTCTCGCGAGCATCTTTGAGAAGGTCGATGTAAGCATGCCGGAAGAGGGCGTGTCGATTGGTCAGTTTGATGATGCAATCGCGAATGCCGACAAGCCCAAGAACTCCATGGTCGCTGCGGCACTTAAGGTGTTCTTCGACGCGGTAGCGACTCATGAGACCCCTATCGTACAGGTTGACAAGAATCTGCTCGATTCTCTTGTCGCGGATATCGATACCACGATCAGTCGTCAGCTTGATGCCATCATGCATCATGAGAAGTTCCAACAGTTGGAGTCTGCATGGAAGGGACTCAAATTTGTCGTTGACAGGACGGATTTCCGAAAGAACACGCAGATCGAATTGCTGAACGTCTCGAAGACCGATATGCTCGAGTCGTTTGAAGACGCGCCAGAGTTGATCCAGTCTGCAATGTATCGCAAGATCTATGTAGAGGCGTACGACCAGCCCGGAGCGGATCCTTACAGCACGATTGTCTCGAACTACGAGTTCACGAATAGCCCACAGGACATCGCGTTGTTGCAGAATGCTTCCAAGATTGCCGCAGCGGCGCACTGTCCATTCATGGCTTCGATTGGGCCGGAGTTCTTCGGCACGAAGAGCATGGAGGAATGGAAAAAAATCCCAGACCTCGCTGCGCACTTGCAGACGACCGACTACGTCAAATGGAACGCTTTTCGAGAGAGCGAAGATGCTCGTTACGTCGGACTCACGTTTCCGCGCTTCACGTTGAGACTACCCTACGGGCCGGACACGGTACCTGTGAAGTCCTTCAACTACCAGGAAGCGGTGACGGGTGCAGACCACGACAAGTACCTGTGGGGTAATGCAACCATGGCGTTTGCGGCTAACATGTCGCAGGCTTTCGCCGAAGACGGATGGACCACACAGATTCGGGGGCCTCAGTCTGGTGGGAAAGTTGCAGATTTGCCGGTCCACATGTATGATGTCGGCAAAGGTACGCAGGCGAAAATTCCGACCGAAGTTCCGATCGATGAGACGCTGGAGTTTACCGCAGCGAAGCTCGGGTTCATTCCATTAAGTGTATACAAAGGAACGGATTACGCTTGCTTCTTCTCTGCAAACTCGACACAGAATCCGGCCGAGTACGAGGACTCGCAGGCATCGGCGAATGCGAAGATCAACTCACGTCTACCGTATATCTATTTGGCTTCACGCATCGCGCACTACTTGAAGGTGTTGCAACGCGAAAACATTGGGACCACGAAAGATGCAGGGAAAATCGAGCACGAGTTGAACAGTTGGCTCGGTGGACTCGTAACCAAAATGCCGAATCCCGACGAAAAAACCATTGCCAAATACCCGCTTCGTGCTGGACAGGTCAATGTGCACGACATCGAGGACAACCCCGGTTTCTATCGTGTCGAAATGATGATCATGCCCCACTTCCAGATTGAGGGAATGGACATCAACTTGTCTCTGGTCGGAAAGATGCCGAAGGGTAAGTAGCAGCAGTTTTTAGTAAACACAGAATATCAACAACACGAAATAAGAGGATGTTATGCCGCTCGAATGTGCAGTTTATTACTCTGAAGGAATTGAGGGGACCAACCCTAAGGGTGGCCGAGACGCAAGCTCGAACGTGATCGAATTCAATCACGAGGTCTACCAACCAATCGACGTGCAGACGGGAGGCGTCACGGGCGCGCGCGTACACGGTTCGGTTGATTTGATTGCCGAAGCGGACACAGCGCTTGTTCCTCTCTACCAGGCGTTGTGCACGAACCAGAATCTTGACGAAGTCAAAATCGTTTGGTACAGGTTGACCGGTGCGGCAGAAGAAGAGTATCTGAGCATGCTGCTCTCAAATGCAAGGGTCGGTGCGATAGAAATGATTCTGCCGAATACAAAGGAAACGAAGAAGGAAAAGCTAAAACACCTGATGCGACTTTCGTTTGCGTATGAGTCTATCACGTGGGAGCATGTAGACGGCTATACTTGTACGGATGCCTGGAAAGAAGCATCCGTATAAAGTTGATCCTCAAATATAGTGGTGGCGACAACTTTTGAATGCCGGTCTGATCGACATTATTACGGGATGTTTTGCAGATGGTCGCCGTATTGAATCTGTTGCGGTGGACGACCAATTGACGCATAGCGTTATGGCCAACCTTGAACGGTTGTTCAACGCGCGGCGTGGAGAGGTCGTCCACCTTCCAGATTTTGGGCTTCCCGATGTCAGCGTGATCTATCGTGACAAATCGGATTCTTTGGGTTTGCTACAGGTGGCGGTGGAGGAGGTTATCAAGAAATACGAGCCACGACTTCGCAATCTTCAACTGGTGCCCAAACCGGCGGATCCGTATGCGATGCAACTTGTATTTGTGCTGACCGCTGAGTTAGCGAACAGGAAGAAAGTTCGGTTCGAAACGGTCTTCTCAAGCCATGAACTCGTCGATGTTAGACAGGGTCGAATGGAATGATTCGTCGCTACTTCGAGGATGAACTCCGATACTTGCAGGACGAAGGCCGGACGTTTGCGAAACGTCACCCTGAGCTTGCCCGGCAGCTCAACGTTGAGAGTCTCGCCGACCGCGATCCGTACGTCGAGAGGCTCTTTGAAGGGTTTGCTTTCCTGACGGGGCGTATCCGCGAGCGTCTTGAAGATGATTTTCCAGAGTACACGGAGAGTCTGTTCCGGTTGCTGCACCCCCACTTCGTAAAGCCGATCCCGTCGATGGCGATCGTCGAGTTGAAACCACGCCCAGGGATTCTGCAGCAAACGACACTGCTTGAGCGAGGCACCGAAGTTCGTTCAGAGCCCGTCGGTGAAGAGAAGACCACGTGTCGATTCACTACGGCATTTGATGTTTCGTTGCAACCAATCACGCTTAAGTCAGCCGCACTCAAGTGGCCCGACACCCGTTCGTCGGTTGCTACGCTTCGATTTGCGCTCGACCGTGGCGTAGAGCTTTCGTCCCTTGATCTCAACAAGTTGCGTCTGTTCTTCTTCGCTGAACCTTCTGTGGCATCGACGATGCGTTGGTTCTTTTCGTCGAACGTGCGACGAGTCACCTATCGCGCAGGTGGCAGCACGGTGGAACTGTCTGGTACTGAAGCGATCGGCAACGTTGGTTTTGCGCAAGACGAAGGATTGTTGCCATTTGGAAAATATTCGTTTGCCGGGTACCGCCTCCTGTTGGAGTATTTCTCGTACCGACCAAAGTTCTGGTTCGCCGACCTGTTGCAGCTGGGCCGACTCACACCGGAAGCAGGTCTAACGGAGTTCGAAGTGGAGGTTCATTTTGATCGCCCGTACCCGGAGGATCGGAAATTCTCTACCGAGAATATCCTTTTGCACTGTACGCCGGTTACAAATCTGTACGACGCCGCCGCCGAGCCGGTCGTTGTGAACCACAAAGCCTCGGAGTATCGGCTCATTGGCGATATTCACAGTCCGGACTCGGTCCGAATCTACGATGTGCAATCGGTGACCGGGCGCGTCCAAGCTACCGATGAACGACATACGTACCACCCCTATTTTGGGTTCGAACATCACGGTGCAGAAGCCCGGCACTTCACCGAGACGGCGCGAGTGGGGTCGTCAGGCAATCGCGATGTTTATGTGGCACTCGGAGGTCTGGGTGAGGCGGTGAGCGAATTGGAGCCAGAGACGCTTTCGGTCGAGGTTCGCTGTACCAACGGTGACTTGCCGAGACAGGAGCTGAAGGAAGGTGCGATAAATCAGTTTGCACCGGGCGTACCGAATGTCGCGACGGTTCGAAATATCACACGTCCGTCGGTCGAACGACAATCACCGGTAGAAAAACGCGACTCATTTTTGTGGCAGCTGGTATCGCACCTGGCTCTTAACAAGACCTGTACTGCTACTCCGGAGGCACTCGCTAGTTTGCTTCGCTTATACGATTGGGTCGACAGCGATGCCAATCGACTGCGTCTGGATGGTTTGAGAAACGTATCCTGGAACTCTGCTGAGCAGATGTTCAGGGGAGGTGTGATCCGGGGGGCGGAAGTCACTGTTGAAGTTCAGGACGGCCACTTCCCAGACGATGGCGATTTGCACCTTTGGGGCTCGGTACTGAGCGAATTCTACTCCATGTACTCGACGATCAACTCGTTTGTACATTTGAAGCTGGTCACCACGCCGAGTGGGAAGGAGTTCGTCTGGCGCCCCGAACGGGGCGTGCAACCGGTCTTCTAGAATGGAATCGCCAGCCCCACAGAACACGAATACCGACAGCACTGCTATTCCGGTTGCGAAGTCCGGAGGGCTCCTCGAGCAACTCCTTGCGGAAGCACATCAATTCGACTTCTTTCAGGCGATATGGATTCTTGAGAGATTATTTGGTGAGGGCGCGGATGGATCGTCCGGGCCATTGGATTCCCATATCAGAATCAGGCCGCACTCGACACAAGTCTTTCCTCCTGCCGATGTTCGATCGGTAGAGATGACCGACAACGGTGCACTCCTGACGGCGACCTTCATGGGGTTGTACGGAATCGGTTCACCGATGCCAGACGGATTTGACGGTGGAATCTCCAAGGACGCCGACGAATCAGTCGGACTGCGCGATTTTCTGGACATTTTCAACAACCGAATTTACTGGTATTTCTACCGTGCTTGGAGGAGGCACCATCTTGGGCACGATGTGGATGACGCCTCAAAACATCGCTCGGCGGCATTTCTTGGCCTTGCCGGAGTCGGCACAAATGGTTCCGGAGCGTACGGAAGTGATGGCGCGCCATCTATGCGCGTCGCGGCCTTTTCCGGACAACTCGGGGGCGTCGTGCGAAACGCGGAAGGACTTGCATCCTTCGTTTCAGAGATGCTCGAACTGCCCAAGGTGCGGGTCCTTGAAAATGTCCCCCGACGAGTGTTGATCCGTAATCGACCGCAAATGGGCGGATCGGATCGGTCGCCGATGCGCCTCGGAAAAACCTCAACAATCGGATCGACGGTGTTCGACGTTTCGGGAAAGTTTCGTATTGTGGTTGGACCGGTTTCGCTCGCCGAATACTCCAAACTACTCCCGGGGCACCCAGACGCGGTTCGTCTTGCTTCGACTGTAGCGTTGTACGCGCCAGATAATCTGGACTACGACGTAGAACTTCTTCTGGATGTTGGCGAGGTGCCCCGGCTGTCACTTGGCAACTCGACCGTTCGATTAGGGCGGAATACTTGGCTGGGGCGCCCGACCGGTCAGGTAGTGTCAGAGGTCGTTCGATATGACTGATGCCCTGGAAGAAAATACTCGAAAGCAGCATACCCTAAAGCAATTTCCCAGACAGGGTGTCACGAGGGCAACATACAGCCGACGCTAGTCGGTATCACCTGAAATATCCCGGACTAACCCGGTCGTCGATATGGTTACGAAAGAACTGCGGAAGCTTCTCGAAAAGCTCAACGATCATTGTACTCGATCCCTTGAAGCCGCCGCCGGCTTTGCGATCTCCCGAGGCCACTATGAGGTCGCGCTGGAACACTTCCTCCTCAAACTCCTGGAGGATGGGAGCGGAGACATTATCCGAATCACTGATGCGTTCGAGGTTGATTCGTCGCGGCTCTGGGTGGCGTTGGAAGCGCGCTTGAAAGAGCTCAAGACAGGGAACACGGGTCGTCCGTCATTCTCGCAGCTGCTCCTGCAACAGGTTGAATCCGCTTTCATCATTGCCACCGTTCATCACGGGAGCGCTGAGATTCGATCGGGTCACATTATTGAAGCGTTGCTCGACAGCGACGGCTATCGGCTGAACGAGGTCACCGAAGTGTTGGCACCGATCAGCAGCCAGGAACTGCGAGAGCGGTTTATGGACATCGTTGCCGGTTCGTCTGAAGAGCGGGCCTCGATTCGCGCTGGAGGGCCGAGGGCTGCTGGAGCGCCCGGGCGTGGCGGCGAAACAGCCTTGGACTTGTACACAACAGACGTTACGGCAAAGGCACGCGACGGCGAGATTGACCCCGTATTTGCCCGCGACACGGAGATTCGCCAGATCATGGATATCCTGAGTCGACGCCGCAAGAATAATCCGATCCTCGTCGGAGAAGCGGGTGTCGGTAAAACGGCGGTGGTCGAAGGCCTTGCCCTTCGAATCGCAGATGGCGACGTACCTGAAAGCTTGCGCGAGATTGAGATTCGTGCATTGGACCTTGGTGCCTTGCAGGCTGGGGCTGGCGTCAAGGGAGAATTTGAGAACCGGCTGAAGTCAGTGATCCAGGAGATCAAGGAAGCGCCGAAGCCAAACATCCTGTTCATCGACGAAGCGCATACACTGATCGGGGCAGGTGGTGCTGCCGGTACGAGTGACGCCGCGAACCTGCTGAAGCCGGCCCTCGCTCGTGGTGAACTGCGTACACTTGCCGCTACGACGTGGTCCGAATACAAAAAGTATATCGAGAAGGACCCCGCCCTGGAACGACGCTTCCAGATGGTCAAGATCGACGAACCCTCAGTTATTGATACCGCCACCATGCTTCGAGGTGTACGACTTAAATATGAGGACCATCACAACGTTCAGATTTCAGCCGAGTCTCTAGAGGCTGCGGCCAAGTTGTCTGACCGATTTATCTCTGGTCGACAACTGCCTGACAAAGCGGTTGACCTTCTCGACACGGCCTCGGCCCGCGTGAAGATGACACAGTCGTCCAAGCCGGGCGCTCTGGATGATGTTGATCGGCGCCTGCTGGGCCTTTCGATCCACCTCACCGGGTTACGACGAGATCTCGATACGGGCCTTCGATTTGATGAAGAAGAGTGGGATCGACTGAAAGCCCTCGAAGACGCACTCAAGATCGATAGGGTGGCGTTAGAGAAACGATGGAAGGACGAACACACTGTCGTAATGGCCATCGAGGGGCTTCGACGGCGAATTTCGGAGTATCCGGGCGGCAATGGACAGGCTCAGGAGGGTGGGGCCGATGCACTGCGGACTGAGCTTCAGCAGAAGCAGGCTGAGCTTGCGGAGCAAAGGGGCGAGGAAGAGGCCCTCGTGCATGCGGAGGTCAACGCCGACATCATTGCTCAAGTTGTTGGGGATTGGACGGGAATACCAGCGGGAAACATGCTGAAGGACGAGGCGCTCGCCCTCCTGGAACTCGACCAGCGTCTCGGCGGGCACATACGTGGTCAGGACGAAGCCATCCTCGAAATTGCCGACACGGTTCGCTCGGCGAAAGCCGGGATGGGGAATCCAGAAGCGCCGATCGCCGTATTCCTACTAGTGGGTCCGAGCGGAGTGGGAAAAACGGAGACCGCTCAGCAACTCGCCGAGCGATTGTTTGGCGGCGAGCGGTTCCTGACCGTCATTAACATGTCTGAGTATCAGGAAGCGCATACGGTATCCCAACTTAAGGGGTCACCTCCAGGCTACGTCGGCTACGGCGAAGGCGGTGTGCTGACCGAGGCCGTGCGTCGACGGCCGTACTCAGTGGTCCTGCTTGATGAAGTCGAAAAAGCTCACCACGATGTGATGGAGCTCTTCTACCAGGTGTTCGACAAGGGCTTCATGCGCGATGGAGAAGGGCGCGAAATCAGCTTCCGGAATACGGTCATCCTGATGACGTCGAACGTCGCGTCGCACGTCTTCATGGAAGCGTGCACTGAGGACGAGCGACCAACCATGGATCAGCTTCGAGAGGCGATCCATCCCTTCCTCGTCAAGGAGTTTCAACCGGCGTTACTCGGCCGAATGAAGGTCGTTCCGTTCTTTCCGCTACGCAAAGCGGCCATGGCCCAGATCACTCGGTTGAAGCTTGGCAAGATCGCAAAACGCCTCCAAGATGCACACCGAATGAAGTTTATTTTCGACGACTCGGTTGTCGACCAAATAGCTGAACGCTGTACGGTGGTCGATTCGGGAGCCCGAAATATCGACTTCATCATCGATAGAAACGTGCTACCAGAAGCATCGCGCGCATTGTTGTCCAGGATGCTCGACGAATCCATGCCTGAAGCTCTCACGTTGGGTATCGGTGAAGATGGCAACTTCACCTTTACCTTCGATTCCGAAATGGTTTCCGAAGCAGAATGATTCTTGCGAACACGACATTGATCGACTAACACCATGTTTCATCTCGAAGGCAACGTTTCGAAGTTCCTGTTCGAAACCGCAACTGTGGGGCCCGACGTGTTGCTGGTCGCCGACTTCGTCGGCGAGGAGCACGTTTCGCAATTGTTCAGATTCGAGATCAATCTCGTTTCGGCCGACCCTGCCGTGAAGTTCAAGGACGTGGTTAACCAGGCCGCGACGCTAACCGTATTTCGTAACGGCGAACGGGTGCCCATTCATGGATTTATCTCCCACTTCGAGCAGCAGGGGCGCACAGGTGAAATGTTCGGATACCGGGCTGTCATGGTGCCTAGAATGTGGCGTCTGTCGCTGAACTACCAGAGCCGGATCTGGGGTCAGAAGATGACGGTCGAGCAGATTATTCAGACCGTGTTGGACGAGGCAGGTTTCGACGGAGATGACTACGCGTTCAATCTTACCGCCAGTTACCCAAAGCGCGACTACTGCGTCCAATTCAAAGAGACTGACCTCGACTTCGTCCAGCGAACGCTCGAACACGAGGGCATCTTCTACTACTTCGAGCATGGCGATTCGGATGTGCTACATATTGTGGACGGCCCATCCGCCATCAAATTGATCGATGGCGAAAACGACATCCGGTATCATCCTGGAGCCGGTCTGGCACCGGGAGGTGACGAGGCAGTTCGGGAATTCATCTGCCGTGAGCACGTCGTGACCGGCAAAATCCAGTTGAAAGACTACAACTATCGCACTCCTGATACGGTCCTCAAGTCAGAGTCGCAGATCAACTCGGACATGCCGGGAGTTCGCTACGAATACGGACCACACATCGACGACCAGAGTCAGGGTGACAAACTCGCCAAGGTGCGAAACGAAGAGGTCGAATGTCGACGACGGGTCATGCATGGCGACGGCGACTGTCGTGGGTTCCGAAGCGGCTACACGTTCAACCTGAACGACCATTACCGCTCTGACCTGGATGGTGAGTACTTCATTACGACGCTGCGCCATTCAGGATCACAACGCTCGTCGATTCCCGGTCTTAGAGCGAGGACCGGTGAACATGAGTATTCAAATGAGTTTTCCTGCATCCCGGCGGATGTTGCGTTTCGACCCGAGCGGACGACACCCGTCCCCCAGGTCCCCGGCGTGATGACCTCTGTCACCGAGACGGCAGGCGGCGATTATGCGTTCATCGATGAGAACGGTGAATACCACCTCAAGATGCATTTCGACCTCACGAATGAAACCAATGGTGAGGCAACGAAGGCCATTCGCAAAGCGCAGCCGTATACGGGGCCTGACTACGGGATGCACTTTCCAGAACACGCGAACACCGAGATGATCTGGGCTTGCGTGAATGGTGACCCCGACCGACCGATGGCGCTGCTCACTGCTCCGCATCCGTCTCAGAAATCACCGTCGACCGCTGACAACAAGGCACAGAACGTCATCCGAACGTGGGGAAAGAATGAACTCACCTTCGACGATACGATCGACGACGAAAACATCTACCTGCACGCCACAAAGAA
>CBDTVC010000013.1:0-14160 GCA_965363925.1 uncultured bacterium
GGCTTCTCGTTTCTCCGACTGGATCCATCCGCTCGATCTGCTGCCCTTTCCGGAGCCGTTACCTCCCTGTTCGGAACAGATGTTAACGCCCTCTACTACAACCCCTCGCTCCTGACCGGCGATACAGACGGCCATCTGTCTCTTTCTTATTTGAATCATTTGTCGGACCTGAAGTCGGGCGTGCTTGTGTATGGCAAAGAGATTCCTTCGATTGGCTCCTTTGCGGCGGGTATTCGCTATTTGAGTTGGGGCAAGCTGCAGGGTGCAACCGAGACCGGCGAGCGGACTGGCGAATTTGGCGCAGGCGACTTTGCACTAACCGTTGGAGGAGCGCGTCAATACAATGCACATGTGACCGTTGGTGCGAGCCTCCATTTCATATACTCGGGAATCGACTCGTATAGCGCCTCCGCTTTGGCGAGTGACATCGGTGTCACATACCGGATTCCTCAAGCCCGCTTCGCCGCCAGCGCTTCGATCAACAACGTTGGATTTACCTTGTCAAGCTTTGGAAATACGCGCGACGAACTTCCAACCGACCTCCGGCTTGGAGTTTCGAAACGACTTGCCAACGTCCCTCTCCTTGTGTCGGTAACAGGCTACAACCTGAACAACCTTGGAGAAACCAGTCCCGGTTCAGGCACGGCTGACGACATTCTTAGCCACGTTGCTGTTGGCGGAGAGTTTCAGTTCAGCGATGCGTTCCAGGTAAGAGTCGGTTACAATCATCGACAACATGAAGAGTTGAAATCGAAAGACCGTTTGGACTTCGCGGGTTTTGGATTTGGAGTTGGAATAAAAATCAGTCGGTTCCGGCTCGATTATTCGTACAACTCCTGGTCTGAAGTTGGCGGGTTGAACCGACTAACGGTAGGCACCCGTTTGTAGCCCTGGCGCACGTATTTGTGCCTTATCCGTTCGTTTCGGCCAAGCTAACTTTCCATCCCTTCCCCAAAGACCTGGCGCTTGCGAACACTTACAAATATCCTGTCAGCCCTTTTCCTGATCTCAGTTGCGACCAGCGGGAATTCGTTTGCTCAGGAAAGCGCAACCATCCGAGGTTTCGTTTCAAGCGCCCTAAACGGCGAGCCGATATCAGACGTCAACGTCGTCGTCCAAAACGACAATGGAATGGTGGCTGCGGCGGTCTCCAACAAGGACGGCGTGTTTGTAATTCCTCGACTGCGATCCGGAACATACATTGTTGCGTTTACGCATGTCAGCTATGACACACGTGCTGATACAGTAAGTCTGGTAACAGGTGAATTAATTTCGATAGAGGTCGAGCTACAGCCGTCTAATTTCGAGCTCGGCGAAATCGAGGTTAACGATAATCGTGTCGGCGGTGCAGCAGCGATACGCGCAGGACTTCAAACGATCAAGCCGGCTGATATGGACTTAATTCCCTCGCCGGACGTATCGGGAGATTTGGCCTCCGTCCTCAATTCACTTCCAGGTGTCGTTTCCACTGGTGACCAGGGCGGGCAACTATACATACGTGGAGGGGAGCCAAGTCAAAATCTTGTTTTGATCGACGGCATTCTGCTGTATCAGCCTTTCCATCTCGTTGGATTCTATTCAGCCTTCTCCAGCGATATTATTGCGAGCGCCGATATCTACGCGGGCGGATTTGGCGCCAAATACGGCGGGCGGTTGTCATCCGTCATCGACATTACGGCACGGAACGGAAACCTGAAGCGCTTCGAGTCCCAGATAAGCATGTCACCCTTTGTCGTTGGTGCACAAATCGAAGGACCACTGAATGACCTGAAGACATTCTCGTACCTGATCAGCGCTCGACACTCAGTTGTGGAAGACGTCGCAGCCAAATACGTTGGCGAGGAGATTCCGTATCGATTCAATGACATATTTGCGAAAATCTACGGCGCGGCCAGAAAGAACGGACGCGTCTCGTTAAGTGGTATTCGGACGTATGACCGTGGAATTGTGGGCAAAGATGTCGGAGTAACACCGCTTTCTGAAATCCGATACAAGAACGAGGGCGCGAGTCTGCGATATCTGTATTTACCCGGCTCGATCCCCGTTCTTGCAGAATTCCTGATTACAGCCTCTCGACTGAATACGAGCCTGGGGCCCGAGATAAAACCTGAGCGCGAGTCTACCACGAGTCGACTTGACCTATCCGCCAACGTCACCAGCTATTCGACGTTCGGTGCAATCGAATGGGGGCTTTTTGCGAGAACGTTACAACTCAGGAGTGACCTTGGCGGTGCCTTTCAGGAAATGGTCTATTCAGAAGAGTATGTGACGGAGGCAGGACTGTACGGCGGGCCGCATTTCAAGTTGAAGAACGGAATGAGCGTTCACCCCAGTATCCGCGTCCACTCTTTCCCAAGCAAGAACCGCGTCTTCGTTGAACCGCGGTTTCGATTCCAATGGGAGCGCGAGTCTGATGCGATCTCTGCAGCTGCAGGCTTTTATCATCAGGAAATTGTTGGAGTTAACGACCGCCGGGATGCAACGAGTATTTTCACGGCCTGGTCAGCGACTCCCTCTGGTCAGGTTCCGCGTGCATTCCATGCGATGACCGGTTATTCGAAGACGCTCTCACCAGCGTTGACTGCGTCCGCGGAAGTATATTTCAAGGATATGAAGAATCTCTTCATTGCCGAGTGGACCGCTTTTCCTCGATTAACAACGCGACTTCAGCTTGCGGATGGACGCGTCTACGGCCTCGACGTCAGGACCGAAGTTCGGCTGAAGAACTTCTACGGTTATGTGAACTACGGACTCTCATCGGTGCAGTACGGTGCCAAGCAACCATCACTTCAGCTTTGGTTCGGAACGGAGACGTTCAAATTTCGTCCGGCTCATGATCGTAGACATCAAGTCAATGTGGTCGGAACAACGTCATTCCGGAAAATGAAGTTCAGTGCCCGGTGGCAGTTCGGGTCCGGACTTCCGTTTAATCGTGCACAGGGTTTTGACGGTTTTGTCCTAATGGACTCGGACGTCGACGTCTTTACGGAACCGGGAAATCGAAGGGTTATTTACGAGCGACCGTTTAATGGCATTTTGCCGACGTATCATCGATTGGATGTTTCGATCGACCGTAGCTTCAAAGTTGGCCGTTCGGATTTTACGGTACAGCTAAGTGCGATCAACACTTACAATCGAGCAAACATTTTTTATCTGGACGTCTTTACACTTAGGCGCGCAGATCAATTCCCTTTCATCCCATCACTAGGCGTGAAGGCAAACCTCTGATAATGAATCGAGTGCGTGAACATACCGTGCGCGAAGCGTGTGGCCAGATAAGTCGGGGTCGGACACTAACTCTTCTTTTTGCGTTCGCCCTAACCGTTACGGCTTGGAGCGGTTGCGAGACGGCCGTTGATCCCGTCATCGAAACAGACTTGCCCTTTACGATGTATGGCTACTTCAATCCGACAAGTGACACACAGGCCGTTCGCATTTTCCCGATAGACGGCGTTCTCGAGCGAACCGCCGATCAACCACTCGGTGCTGTTGTCACGTCTGCGAATCTAACGACCGGCGACGAGCGGGTGTGGTCTGATTCCATCATCACGTTTCCGCCGCGCGGAGAAATCGGACACGTTTTCTGGTCGAATTTCCGCGTAGCCTATGAAGATAGAGTTCAACTTACGGTTGAACGCCCGGACGGGGCACAGTCCGTAGTGACGGTTGACGTTCCGCCAGAGGTGATTTCGGAGATCCTTCCGGGAGACGAAACTCTGTTTGAACTACCGATTGAGGTTAGGTGGTACAATGCTCCCAACCTGATCGATATCGTCGTAACGTACAAAACGAGTGTAGGGTCATTCTCGATAAACTACGGCGTGACTCAGCGTGAGATTTCGGATGGGCGAGCCGTTCTCATAAACTTCAGGGAAGACACCCGAGATATCCTGCTACTCGCACTCGCTCAAGGAATTAGACAAGTAGCACTTACTTCACTCGAACTCTCGCTCATCGTGACCAACAGGGAGTGGGTCCCGCCGGACGGGAATTTTGACCCCAACTTTTTGGTCGAACCCGGGACATTCTCAAACGTCGCGAATGGGTTCGGGTTTGTCGGCGCTGGTTACCGCCAAAGCATTGAGTGGACGCCCGCTAAATCGTTTCTCGAAGCGGCCGGATTTACGGTTGAGTAAGTGAGTGATTCACTTGCTGCTTGAGGTAGATCATCGTGGTATCCAACGTACCGTGGCGCATGCGTCGGCGCACTTCCTCGACCTGAACGCCATCGTTCAACCAGATAAGCGCTGCGGTATGCGTCAAACTGTGTGGCGAAATTCCTTTTCTGTTTATACCAGCCGCCTTGATATAGTGTGTGATCCGGCTTCGAACAGAACGTGGATTAAGACGCTTGCCATCCGAACGGTGTCCGTGCGAAACAATCAGCGGATCTTGCGGACGAATACGCTCCCTGGTGTCGAGATACAGTCGCAGCATGTTCATGACCGGCGGATCAATGGGCACCTGTTGATCTTTCTGTGTGCGACCTTTTCCCTGTACGCGTAAGAACCACCCCAAAAGGGTTTGCTCTAAATCGGCAACATCAGCTCGAATAAGCTCGATCTCGCTCAACCCGGCGTATAACATCATGAAGATGATGGCGTGATCACGCTTGTCGAGGCGTGACTTTGGCTGCATAACCGCGAGTAGGGCTTTGACGTCTTCCTGTGTTAAAACTGCTCTCGAATGCGACGTGGGCCGCCGGTTCCCCTTCACTGCTTTGGCAGGGTTATTCGGGAG
The DNA here is from genome assembly GCA_965363925.1 of uncultured bacterium. Classification (GTDB taxonomy): domain Bacteria; phylum Bacteroidota; class Rhodothermia; order Rhodothermales; family JABDKH01; genus JAGQWL01. The sequence goes on from CBDTVC010000013.1 coordinate 4,741, forward strand.
CAACCCAATATCGACTAGATACTGACACAGTCTTCGAACCGATGTGAGGTAAGTGGATACCGACACCTCATGCAGCTCACGGACATTGGTCAGATAGTCCTTGTAGGCCGCGACGTTTTCGGATGTAAACTCGAACTTTCCCTCGCCGGCATTGACGAACCGTTCAAACTCCGCAAGGGAGCGACGATACGTGCCGACGGTGGCCGGACTGTTTGCAGTTAAGTACTCACGGACAAAATCGTCGATGCGGCGACGGATCTCTCCCTGTGTGAGCGTGACGCTTTCTGTGGACATCTTGGTACTCGAGATCGTTGACGCGGACGGCACCCATTGCTCAAAATGCTGCTCAAAATGCTGCTCAACATCTTGATGAAAACATTTGATCAATACATATGATCTGGACAGTTGAACAGGCGGTCTGACGCTAAACGACCACATCCTGCACTCAGGTACACGAAACCCAGCTTACCGACTTCGTGCGCTTTTCCTGGTGGCATTAATCAATTGTCCGCTTCAATCAATGAAAGCCTTGGGACAAAGTCAATAACGGAAATAAGAATCATCCAATAGCGCCATTCAGAGGCCTTTTGGGCATCCGTAGCAGAATCGCTACTAGACGCGGAGGTGGCTTGTCTTAAAACGTCCAAACAGAACGGCGAGCGGGCACGAGTCTTAGAGCTCGTAGCCAGGACCAAAAGACTGCAGGTTAGTGACGTAATGATGCAGGAACGATGACGCCATTGCTCCATCAATGATCCTATGATCGTACGACAACGAAACGTACATCATGTTGCGGATCGCGATGATATCGCCGAGTTCGGGATCTTCGATGACTACCGGCCGCTTCTTGATTGCACCGGTTGCGAGAATTGCGACCTGTGGCTGCGCAATAATGGGAGTTCCCATTAATGAGCCAAGCGAGCCGATGTTAGTCACAGTGAACGTTCCCCCCTGAAGATCGTCTGGTTGAAGCTGACGATTTCGGGCGCGATCTGCGAGGTCGGCAGCTTCCCTTGCAAGCCCCGCGATGTTGCGATGACCAGCAGAACGAATCACCGGAACAACAAGTCCAGACTTGCCGATCGCAACTGCTATTCCAACGTGGTAGTCTTTCTTGATGAGCACTCGAGTCCCTTCTACCGAACTGTTCATTATCGGATGTTCGCGAAGAGCGTCAACGGCCGCACTGACGAAGAACGGTGTGTACGTCAGTTTTACACCTTCGCGTTTAAAGAAGGCATCTTTCTGAGACTCGCGGAGCCTGACAAGGTTTGTCAGGTCGGCTTCCGCAAAGGACGTAACGTGAGCGGATGTTTGTTTCGACTGGATCATGTGCTGCGCAATGATCTGGCGCATCCGATCCATTTCCATTACTTCCACCCGGGCATCTCCGTTTTCGGATACAGCCGGTACACTTGGTGCCGCCGCACGTGGGACCGCTACCGGTGTCGACGGTGCAGGAATGACGGCGGCTGGGGTAACGGGCGTTGCTCCGCGCCGATCCATGTATGCCATCACATCATTCTTGGTAATCCTCCCTTCGTGTCCACTGCCAGAAATCGACTGTAACTCAGCAGAAGTGAGTCCCTCCGTCTCGGCGATCGAGCGGACAAGCGGTGACATAAACCGACCATCTGCCGCTATTCGAGTAACAGCTCCGTCACCGCCAGCCCCTGCTGGTTGTGAAGCACCAGTTGGTGCAGGAGACTGCCCCACAGAAGGCGTCGGAACTGGCGCAGTAGCTGAGACAGGCGGCGCTTGACTAGTATCCGGTGCGGCAGCCGCACCGGTTCCAATTCTTGCGATTACCGTTCCGACATCAACTGTATCCCCTTCTTGAACAACGATCTCCTGAAGCGTTCCTGCGACCGGCGAAGGAACGTCCGAGTCAACCTTGTCTGTTGCAATTTCCAGGAGTGTCTCGTCAACTTCAATCGTGTCCCCAACCGACTTGTGCCATTTCGTAACGGTCCCCTCCATGATGCTCTCTCCCATCTTCGGCATCACAACGTCTGTTGACGCACCGCCAGATTGCGGAGGAGGTGCAACTGCTTCTTGAGCCGGGCTCATCGCCGCGACAGGTTCAGGTGGGTGTGCAGCGGCAGCAACAGGAACGGGTTGCTGCTGAGGCTGGGAGGTGGAGGCTGGCGCGCCAGCGCTGTCTCCACCTGGTGCTGATGCTGAATCGGTTGCCCCAACTGTGGTTTCGATCATAGCGATCGGCGTACCAACTTCAACTGTTTCACCCTCGCCGACAAGAATTGTAGCCAAGGTCCCGGCGGAGGGCGACGGAACATCCGTGTCAACTTTGTCGGTGCCGATCTCGAGCAACGTTTCATCAACGTCGATGGAATCACCAACCTGCTTGTGCCACGCGATTACTGTTCCTTCAGTTATACTTTCGCCCATTTTGGGCATCACGACTTGTACTTGTGCCATCTTCGGTGGTGGTCGTCAAATTTGGTGGGTCAACAATATCCGCCTCGAAACGCAATATACGGATCACATCGACTCGCAGGCTATAAGCTACAATACGCCTTCTTCCGCGCAAATCGGCTACTAACTATTGGTATCGAATAGACCTGCAAACGTACAAACGGAAAAAGGGGTCCGACAAAAGCCGGGCCCCTTTCCGATAATCTAGCAACAACTGTGGCAGCCAGTCTGACGGCTTACAGCAGCGGTGCGATCACAAGCGCTACAACTGCGATAAGCTTGATCAGAATGTTGAGACTCGGACCACTAGTATCCTTCAGTGGATCGCCAACCGTGTCACCAACAACCGAGGCTTTGTGCGTATCACTACCCTTGCCGTATTCCTTCCCGTCAATAGTAATTGTACCCTCGATACGCTTCTTGGCGTTATCCCACGCACCACCAGCATTTGACTGGAAGATCGCAAACAACACACCAGATACCGTCACACCGGCGAGTAGTCCGCCGAGCATATCTTTGGACGTAAAGCCAACGACAACGGGCACGATGATCGCCATGAGTCCTGGCAATATCATCTCCCGAATAGCCGCCTTTGTTGAGATATCAACGCAGGTAGCAAAATCAGCCTTGGCAGTCCCTTCCCGAAGGCCTTTGATCTCACGGAACTGACGGCCCACTTCGTTAATCATTTCCACCGCCGCGCGGCCAACAGCCTTCATCGCCATTGCACTAAAGACGTAGGGCAACATGGCGCCGATCAAAAGACCTGCCATGATCATCGGCTCGGCCACATCAATCGTCTGCACGTTTGCCTGTTGCATGTAGGCAGCGAACAAAGCCAGCGCGGTCAAAGCGGCAGACCCAATCGCAAAACCCTTACCGATGGCCGCTGTTGTGTTCCCAACAGCGTCGAGTGTATCCGTTCGCTCGCGAACTTCCGGCTCCAGCCCTGCCATTTCAGCAATACCGCCAGCGTTGTCAGAAATCGGACCGTAAGCGTCAACCGCCAACTGAATACCAGTGACTGAGAGCATTCCAAGCGCTGCAATCGCAATCCCGTAAAGACCTGCAAAATACTGAGCACCGACGATCGCGGCAGCAAGCACGAGTGCTGGAAGACCCGTTGAGGCCATACCAACTCCTAGACCGGCAATGATGTTTGTTGCCGCACCGGTAACGCTCTGTTCAGCGATACTGGTGACTGGCTTTCCGTGCAACGACGTATAGTACTCGGTGATCAGGCCGATTGCGGTCCCTGAAGCAAGACCAATAAGCACTGCCCAGTAGACGCCGAGCGAGCTGTACTGCACACCGTTAGACGTCCACTCCGCTGGAAGGAAGTTCGTGATTATGAAGTAAGACAAGATCGCCATGAGCCCGGCTGCGCCAAACTCGCCGATGTTCAGACCGCGCTGTGGGTTTCCACCCTCTTTCACAGAAACGAAGAACGAGCCCAAAATCGAAACAATAATGCCGACGCCAGCAAGCACCATCGGCAACAAGACTGCGACAAGTTGCTGGTTGGCTGCCATGTCTGGACCATAAGCCGCGGTGATCCCAGGGATAAACGCAGCACCAAGCACCATCGTGCCGATAATTGATCCGACATACGATTCGAAAAGGTCAGCGCCCATTCCAGCCACATCACCGACGTTGTCTCCAACGTTGTCTGCAATGGTGGCAGGGTTTCGAGGATCGTCTTCCGGGATCCCTTCGAAGACTTTTCCTGCAAGGTCAGCGCCAACATCAGCCGCCTTGGTATAAATGCCACCACCAACGCGTGCAAATAGTGCGATCGAAGATGCGCCAAGCGAGAAGCCGGATATCACATTGATAACCTTGGTAACGTCCCATCCAATGCCACTGTAAACAATAAACAGTGTACCTAGACCAAGAAGACCAAGACCGACTACGGCAAGACCCATTACGAGGCCGCCCGAGAAGGCTACATTTAGTGCCGCGCCAAGTCCCGTTCGGGCGGCATTTGTGGTTCGGACGTTGGCTTTCGTCGCTACCGACATACCAATAAAGCCAGCTAGTCCTGAACAAAAAGCACCGACCATAAACGATACGGCGATGAGCCAGGAAGAAGCAGCCTGTGCTGAGTTAGCAAAGGCCAAGATAACGGCCACCGCAAGGACGAAGATAACGAGCACACGGTATTCGCGTCGCAGGAACGCGCGGGCGCCGTCAGCAATGTTGCCAGCAATTTCTTGCATGAGCTCATTGCCAGGATCTTGCGCGCCCACCCATCGTGCTTTGAAAAACGCGTAAATAAGTGCCAGAATACCAGCGACTGGTATCAGGTATATGATTGTTTGGATATCCATGTAAATTAAGACTGGTGCTTTAAGTCAGTTGCCAAAACGAAATGAAACCGCGACATGATCGACGTTAGTCGATGAAATCGTTTGGCCGCCCACGGACGTGGGCGCTTCCACTAAGCATGCATTAACCGAGCCAACCGACGTGACTGCGCACAATTGCCGCGCAAGTCGGTCGGGCACAACGTGCACGCGAGCCGGGCTCTTCCTGTCCGAGTACGAAAAAATGTGTGGTACTCGCACGAATTGCGAAAAAATACGCCGTATTAGGCCATTGTTTCACCCTTTTTCGCATTATTCTCGCATTTCTATTGTGAGGCGACCCTTGCCGTCGCCGATTCAAATTGCTAAGTGCAGCGTTCTATCAACTTAGAATAAAAACGCGTCGTCTCCCCGAAAGAGACGACGCAGTTCGAAGAACGCAAAACGAAATCGGATTCACAGGGACGTTTGATTCGAAAGCACAAACAGCTACACGTTCCGCGCGGTTCATTTTTCTGGCCGCAGGAATGAAGCACGAGGTATGTCGGCTAGGAACGGTTGGCAATATTCATAGCCTGTCCGAGGCCGTTGCGGACGTATAGCACAGTCGCGTCTATAGCCTTTTGGTAAGCCGCCTCGATCTCCTCTTGCTGATCACGGTCGAAGGGAGACAAGACATAGTCTGATTGTTGGCCACGACCAAACTCGTTTCCGATTCCAATTCTCAATCGAGCAAAATCGCTGGTCCCTAGACGGGCAATCAAATCCTCGAGTCCGTTGTGTCCCCCATCGCTGCCCTTAGTCCGAAGTCTGATCTTGCCAACCGGAAGGTTCAAGTCATCCACGATAACCAGGAACTGATCCTGGTTCAATCCGAACTTACCGAGCAAAGACCTAACTGCAGTCCCGCTTCGATTCATATACGTAGTCGGCTTGGCCAAGACGATGCGTCTGCCTCGAAAACTCCCAGATCCAGACAGCGCATTCGACCCGAAGTCCTCAACAGGGATACGCGTCAAGGCCGACAGCCTGTCAATGACTTCAAATCCAACGTTGTGTCGCGTTCCTTCGTATTCGGACCCAGGGTTTCCCAGTCCGACGATCAATCGTCCAGCAGGAGGCATAACATACTGTGGCGTTGGTCGCCGGGTTGCTAGAGCGAAGGCAAGTGCTCTCAACTCAGCGACCCGACGAATCCAATCCATCCACATTCTATTCGAAGAACAGACTCTAACTCAATGCTACTCCGTGTCCCCGTCGCCCTTGTCGTCGTCGCCGGCTTCGCCGTCTGCACCTTCTGCATCTTCGCCGTCCAGAAGACTATCTGTCGGTTCTTCTTCTTCAACTTTCGGCGCGGTAACCGCGACAACAGACTGTCGTCCGGGTGACACAATTTCGATTTCACCGAATGAAAGGTCAGACATGTGCAACGTGTCACCGATCTCGAGTTCAGTAATCTCCACTTCGAGATGATCCGGGATGTCTTTCGGAAGCACATTGATCAGAATTTCGTGCACCAGAAGCTGAAGGTCGCCACCGTCTGTCTGCCCCTTGGCTTTGCCGACAAACTTAATCGGAACCATAAGTTCGATCTTCTCACCTTCCTTCAGGAGCTGAAAGTCAGCGTGAATGGGAGAGTCTTTCACTGGATGGAAATCAACATCTTTCAGGATGCAGTCATAAGACTTTCCGTCGACCAGAACTGACAGTCTGTGAACTTCAGCCGTATACACAAGCTTGCGCATCGTTAGATCAGCGACCTGAAAGTGGATGGTCTCTGCATCACTCCCGTACAACACGCAGGGAACGCTCTTATTATTGCGAATAGCTTTTGCAGCAGTCTTGCCCGTACTTCTCGAGCTTGCTTCGATCGTGATGATATCCATGAGAAACGATAAGTGAGTGGGCCAATCTGTTGACTCTTACGAGACAAACAAGGTGGACACCGAGTGGTCATGCGAAATTCTTCTAATGGCGTCAGCAAAAATATCTGCGACGCTTACAACTTTAATCTTTTCCGAGTGACCTCGGAGTGGCACCGTATCGGTGACAATGAGTCGGCTGATAACTGATTCATCAATCCGCTTATACGCCGGGCCGGAAAGTACCGCATGCGTACAGGCTGCGATGACTTCTCGAGCGCCTTTCTGCTTTAACGCATTGGCAGCACTAGTCAATGTGCCAGCCGTATCGATCAAGTCGTCTATAAGCAACACGCTCATATCCTTGACTTCACCGATAATATTCATGACTTCCGCCTCATTCTGATTCGGACGTCTTTTGTCGATAACGGCAAGGTCGGCACCAAGCCGTTTGGCGTACGCTCGCGCAACTTTTAACGAACCAACATCCGGAGCAACAACCACATAGGGTTTCCGAAAATCGAGGTCCTGTAAATGATCTACAAACACAGCCGAACCATACAGATGGTCAACCGGCACGTCAAAAAAACCTTGGATCTGCGGCGCATGCAGGTCCATTGTTAACACCCGATCGATCCCCGCAGTTGTCAACATGTTCGCCATCAGTTTCGCGGCAATCGAAACGCGGGGCTGATCTTTTCGCTCCTGTCGCGCATATCCGAAATACGGAATCACGGCTGTCACCCGATCGGCTGATGCCCTCTTCGCCGCGTCGATCATCAGAAACAGCTCCATCCAATTATCACCGCGAGGATGCGTGCTCTGTACTATGTACACGTCCGATCCCCTGATGGACTCCTCGTAACGAACGTAAATCTCTCCGTCCGAAAAATTCTTTAGCGTAACGGCGCCAAGCGGTTGCCCGAACGCATCCGCGATACGCTCACCAAGCACGCGGTTGGATCTACCCGAAAAGATTGTTAAAGGCCGGTCTCCCGCCATGAGGATCACTTAAATTTTGGAGCGTTCGGATCGTGCTAATTCGTGTTGCCCGGGGAGGACTCGAACCTCCGCCGACGGCTTCAAAGGCCGCTGTCCTGCCATTAGACGACCGGGCATTAACCGGCGGGGTACCGGCCGGGCTAGCTTGGAAAAATACGGATTCCCCCTAAGCAATGCCACCACAGACGAAATGGAAATAAGGCAATTGTGGGATCTTGCAGCTGACAGGGACCAAATTTCGATACGTGCGTTCCATTTCGGCACCAAAATAGGCGCCCAGGACCCCAAAAGATGGAACCCAAGCGGTATTGAGTCAGGCTGTCGAAGATTATCTGAAGACGATTTACAAGCGTCAGACACCTTCTTTTGCTTCTACGTCAGACATTGCTCGAACGCTTGGCGTCTCCCCCTGCCTCGGCTACAAACATGGCAAAGCGACTCGACTCAATGGGATTGGCGGATTATCGATGTTCTAATTGAACGCGATCTAGCTGTAAGAATCTTTGTTACCAGTGATTGCGAACCGCAATAGAAGTTTCTTTTGTTTGATTCCAAGCCCCAGTTGGATTTTGTCGGACATCAGCGGCTGCCTCTCGTGCCGTGCTTTTCTCCGATGCGCCAATTCGCGCACGACGACCGCAGGCAAACAGCAGTGCAGAGAGGAATGTTCTAAATTCTGTGGATGCTGCGGGCCCCTGATCTGCCCATCCGCAGCGAGTTAACCGACTACATTGCTTCAAAAACTACCACACGTCACATGTCGCCCAAGCTTGCAAACCGAACCGAATCGCTTGTTCAAAGTGAGATTCGAGCCATCAGCCTTCAGATTGCGGAAGTAAACGGGATAAATCTTGGTCAGGGTATTTGTGATATGCCCACACCACCGACAATTCGCGAGGCTGCCAAGGATGCGATCGATGCAAACAAATCTATCTACTCGAACTATGCGGGCATCCGTCCTCTTCGCGAAGGAATTTTGGCAAAGGCACGCGAATACAACAAAATCCCTCTGACGTCCATCGACCAGATCGTCGTTTCTGCCGGTTCGACCGGGGCATTCTCGACAGCGATGTTGGCCATCTTGAATCCCGGAGATGAGGTAATCTTGTTCGAGCCGTTTTATGGATATCATCGCCATCTCCTCCAGGCCTTCGGGGCGACGGTCAGATATGTTGGTCTCAACAAACCGGACTGGTCTCTTGACTGGGACAGCCTCTACGAAACGGTGAACAACCGTACAAAAGCGATCGTCCTTACGACGCCTGCAAACCCTTGCGGCAAGGTATGGTCAAAGCAAGATTTGGAACGAGTGCTGGATCTTGCCAAGGCAAAGAACCTATTCGTGGTCACGGACGAGATCTACGAGTACATGTTGTACGACGGTCGCGAACATGTGTCGCTCGCTTCGCTGCCGGATGCGTTTGAACGAACCATCACGCTGTCCGGCTTCTCCAAGACGTACAACATGACTGGTTGGAGGCTCGGATATGTAAGTGCGCCTTCGCCTTTGATCGACAAGATTGGTTTACTAAACGACCTGTTGTACATCTGTGCGCCAACTCCGCTTCAATACGGCGTTGCAGCCGCGTTTGAAATGCCAGAAACGTATTTCGAAGAGCTTACAATTGCGTATACCCTGAAACGCAAATTGTTATGCGAAACGCTTGAGCGAATCGGATTTGAGCTGTATTGGCCCGAAGGTTCTTATTACGTACTGGCAAGTTTTGAATCCCTCGGCAACACTCGGCGCGGGTTTGCAGATGATCACGAAGCCTGCCAGACATTAATCAAGGAGGCGGGGATCGGGACCGTTC
>CBDTVC010000014.1:0-14058 GCA_965363925.1 uncultured bacterium
AGTAATATCGTAGTTCAATCCGCCGCTCTCGAGTTGCTTCTGCTTTTCGGGATCATTCGTCGTCAAGTCCGGCGAAATAATGGTCCAGGTATCACCGCGATCTACACTCTTGTGTACAAATTGGCTTCCATAATAGATAGTCTTCTTGTTAAACGGATCGGGCGCAATTCCAGCGTTCCAGTTGAAACGAAGCTGCACGTCCTCCCGATGCACGGGCTTGATCGTCTTGGTGTAGCCCGTTACCAAGTCGTATCGGACCAATCCACCTCCTTGCGACATTGCATAGCCATAGCGAGGATTGCTCGGATCAGGCACAACGTCGAAGCCGTCGCCGAAGGCAACCTCCTCCCAGTAAGAGTTACGAATGCCTCCTCGCCGCCAGACCGAAGAGGGTCCTCGCCACGATCCGTTATCCTGCATTCCACCATACACGTTGTACGGGATCTCCATATCTACGCGGATGTGATAGAACTGCGCGAGCGGCAGATTCTCGACAAACCGCCACGTATCGCCTCGATCCCTGGATATCGCCAACCCACCATCGTTGCCTTCAACAATGAAGTCCGGATTGAATGGGTGAACCCAAAACGAATGGTGATCCGGATGAATGTCGTTGTAGGGTATGAGATTCTCGAACGTCTTGCCTCCGTCCTCGCTAACATCTACAACCGAGTAGAGATTGTACACGCGATTCTCATTCGACGGATCAACATGGATCTCAGCATAATAGAACGGTCGGTTGCCGATGTTTTTATCCGCTTGCTTGGTCCACGTGTAGCCGCCATCAGCTGATCGGTACAAAGCGTTTTTCTTTGCCTCTACCAGGGCGTAGACGACATCCGGATTGCTTCGGGCAATCGCAAGGCCGATCCGACCAAGATCACCTTTGGGAAGCCCATCCGCATCGGTTCTCTTTTCCCACGTTTCACCACCATCAATGGTTACGTACAGTCCGGAACCCTCACCTCCTGATTCAAAAAACCAGGGCCATCTTCGGTATTCCCACATCGCCGCAATCAACTTGTTCGGATTGGACGGATCCATGATCAAATCAGCCGCGCCAGTCCGATCGTTGTTGTACAGGATCTTTTCCCATGAGTCGCCACCATCCATTGTCCGGTAGACGCCTCTTTCGGGATGGTCCCCCCATGCAGATCCGATAACGCCAGCATACGCAACGTCCGGATTGGTTGGGTGTAGTACGAGACGATGGATGTTTCGCGTTTCGTCGAGACCCAAATGTTTCCAGGTCCGGCCGCCGTCCAGGGATTTGTAGACGCCGTTGCCACTGGCCTGACTGTTACGCGGATTACCCTCTCCGGTCCCAACCCAAACGACATCGGGATTCTGCTGATTGATTGCAATCGCACCGACGGACCCCACCGGTTGGTCATCAAATATTGGCACCCAGTCAATTCCGCCAGACGTGCTTTTCCACAAACCACCCGACGCACTGCCAGCGTAGATGATGTCCGGGTTACTATGCACCGCATCGATGGCAGCAATTCGCCCGCTCATTCCGGCGGGACCAATACTGCGGACCTTCATCTCGCGGAACAATGTCGTGTCGAGTTTCTGGGCAAGAACCGGCGCAACTGTCATGGTAAGAAGCGCAACCATCGGAGTAAGCATGTAGAGACGTCTCAGCAGCCTCTTGCTTAATGAAGCGTTGACCAAGAGATGTTTGTCCATGTGGCTCTGTGTAACTCGGTTATCGATCATGCGGGAAAAGGATTCCCTCTTCGCAGCATTGGCAGTGGACCCAATGAAATGGACAACTGGTTGATCACTCTGCGATTTCGAAATAGTCAAACTCAGATCCATTTCCTTTGATATTTTCATCCCAGAATTGCATCCATTTAGGACCCTTTTCGCTGAGTTCAATCCAATCTATTTCCATGGCCTTGAACTTGTCGCGAGTGATCCATTCGGGAAGAGTATCCATCGGCAGATCGTTTCGCACCGGGATTCGGTAGAACCTTGTCGCCTGATCCACCATCGCACTGTCTGACGTAACGAACTCATAAAACTTCCGAGCGCCGGTCAGATTTTTCGCACCGGCAACGACGGCGATGCCATCCGTCAACACCGGCGATCCCGATGAAGGGAACACGTAGTCAAACGGATAACCGTTCTTATCAGCTTGTAGCCGAATATCAGGGAGGTTCCAGACGGTTACGTCGCCTTCACCTCTCGCCAAGCCGAGGTACAGTTGGATGGGATTGGCGGTGTACGTTTTGACGTTCAGGTCCAATCGCGCCAACCAATTGTACCCAGCCTCGGTCGACGGCTGCCGCTGAATCATTGCGCCGTAAATCGTGCGCATCGTTGCCGACTGCAACGGGTATCGAATCAAGATGCGATCCGCCCACTTCTCGTCCAGCAATTCATCCCAGTCCTGTGGAGCCGTCTCACGGGTAAGCGTCGTCGAGTTGAACGCAATCACTTCAGGCGTATAAAACGTACCAAACCAAAACGACGCAGCGTCTCGCGCATCGTCCAGAACATGGTCCGACCAGCTTGGCTCGTACTTATCCAGGAGACCTTCTTTGGCGGCAAGATCAAAGGCAACGCTGGACCCACCCCACCAGATCGAAGCCTGCGGATTGTTCCTCTCGGTCCGTATGCGATCAAAGGCATCCTGGCCACCCATATCCAGCCACTGCACATCAATCATCGGATACTTTGCTTCAAACGCGTCCTCTGCCGCGGACAACATCTCTTTTCCGTGCGGCGAGTAGACAACCAAGTTTTCGCGACCATCATTCGAACAGCCGGAGGCAAGTACAAGGACTATAAGCGCGGTGACTCCTGGTGCACACACGGTTGACCCAATCGATGACATAGACTTACTATCCGATAACTTGAAGGCGAGCAAATTTGAGAACAAGTTTTTTCTGTCCGTAATCCTTAAAGAATACAGTCGCTTTTGTCTGGGCTCCATTGCCTTCGACGGCAAGGACTTTCCCCTCACCAAACTGGTCGTGTGTAACCTTCATCCCAGGCACGATCTGGCCGCCCTCACCTTCGTCGTATACGACGCGTCGTCCTGAGTTACTTGCGGCCGAGGGATCTGAACGTTGAATGACCGTTTTCCGGAGCTTCTTCTTATCAGCCCCCGAAATCTGAAGCGGATTTTTGTAGTAGTCCGGATCGAGCTTTTCGTAAGACGAAAAACCTTTCGTCCTATTGGTAAATCGGTCTGAACGACTACTCGTGCGTTCGCTCTCGGTACGGATTACATCGTCGTCCGCCTCGTCAAGGAACCGGCTTCGGATACACGATTGCTGCTCCCCAAATCGATAACGCGAACGGGCTGAACTCAAGAACAGTTGTTTCCCTGCGCGGGTGACGCCCACATAGAATAGACGTCTTTCTTCTTCCAAATCCTTCGCATCCTGTGAGGCACGAGCCAACGGAAACAGGCCTTCCTCCAGACCGGTGACAAATACGACTTCGTATTCTAACCCCTTCGAGGCATGTAACGTCATCAGAGTAACTTTGCTTTCGTTGAAGTCCTGCTCGTCCGCATCCGTGAATAGGGACACCTCTTGCAGGAATGAACTCAACGTCGCTTCTTCAGGACGAGTCGACACAAACTCGGCGATGGCGCTGACGAGTTCCTGTACGTTCTCCCATCGGACAAGATTTTCGGGCGTGTTGTCCTTACGGAGTTCCTTTAGCAATCCGCTGTCCTGCACAACCGCCCGGGCAACCTGATCTGCTGGCGTTGTGAGCAGCGACTTTTGATGGCCTTCCATCATGTCAACAAATCGACGAATCGACTTGGTTGCCATGCCTGGAACGCCAATTGACTCCACGTCACGCAATGCCTGCCACAATGCGAGTCCGCGCTCCGAAGCGTACTCCAGAACTTTTCCCAGACTCTTAATACCAATTCCGCGAGTTGGATAGTTTATCACGCGCGAGATGCTGGCGACGTCTAACGGGTTGACGAGAATCCGCAGATAAGCTAAAACGTCTTTGATCTCTTTTCGCTGATAAAACGAAACGCCTCCAACAACTCGGTATGGAATTCCACCGCGACGGAGTGCATCTTCGATCGCACGGCTTTGCGAGTTTGTACGGTACAGAACGGCAAAGTCATCGTATCGATAGCCGGCTCGCACCTTTAGGTCACGCACGCGGAATTCGATTTTCTGGGCTTCATCTTTTTCGGACAAAGCCTCCAGCAACACAATGTCTTCACCGTCCGGATTGTCTGTCCATAGTGATTTATCGAGTTGATCCCGGTTGTTCTTGATTATCGAGTCAGCCAGCTTCAAAATCTTCTTCGTCGACCGGTAGTTCTGCTCAAGGCGAACTACTTTCGCTTCTTCGTAGTCACGCTGAAAGGATAGAATGTTCGCGATGTCCGCACCACGGAACGCGTAGATGGATTGAGCATCGTCACCAACCACGCATAGGTTGCGGTGTTTAGATGACAACAGGTTCGCTAACTGATACTGCGCCTGGTTTGTATCCTGATACTCATCGATGTGAATGAATCGCCACCGATCTTGATAAGACTCCAACGTTTCCGGGTTATTGCGGAAGAGTTCGATCGGTTTGATCAGCATGTCATCAAAGTCCAGTGCGTTTGCACGACGCAAAACGTCTTGATACGGCTGATACAATTGTGCTGCTTTTTCTTCTGCCAACGACGCGGCCATCTGAGAATACTGCGTCGGCGTAACCATCTGATTCTTCGCACCGGAGATGTACGACCGAAGAGATCGTACCGTAAACTGTTTCGGGTCAATATGGTAGTCCGACATCAGGCTGCGCAGTATTCGTTCCTGATCATCCGTATCGTAAATACTGTAGTCGCTCGTGTATCCGATCTTTTCAGCCTCACGCCTCAGAATCCGCCCAAAGACGCTGTGAAAAGTACCCATCCAAATACCGCGGGCAACATCTGCATCAACGAGCCGTCCGATCCGCTCTTTCATTTCCCGAGCGGCTTTGTTCGTAAACGTTAGCGCCAGGATTTGATAGGGCCGGGCCTTCCTACCCGCTAACAGGTAAGCGACGCGTGCGGTCAGAACTCTTGTCTTGCCAGAACCAGGACCGGCAACAATTAGCAGCGGACCGTCAACGGTCGATACGGCTTCTTTCTGTCGGTCGTTCAGGCCGTCAAGTACAACCTCTGCGTCGGCCGGGTCAAACGCAACCGTGCCAAAATGACCATCACCGCCAGAGTTGATACCGGAATTTGAACGATGTCCTCCGCCGGTTGGAGGATAGAACGGAGCAAAGTCGGGTTGAGATTGCTCCTCCAACTCTTCCGCGGATACAGCAACCGCAGCGTTAAACGCATCGATTGCATTCCCCGCCAGTTCGGCTCCACCGTCACCAGTCTCGCTAGCGTCCTGAACGCCTTCGACCACAGATCCCTGAGGCATCGATCGTTGCTCCGGTGAGGAGTCCTCAGTAATTTCAGTCGAGCTCGAGCCCGAAGTCTGATCATCTGCTGCCAAGGCCTGGCTTGATTCACCCTCGTTTGAAGTGGCACCTTCCGGCGTTTCGCCGTTTTCGGTATCCTGGAAAATATCTCGTTGGAGCTTAAAGGTGCGCATCAAAAGGGGGCTTAATGGAGCTGTAAAGATACACATTTGTACGCGCCCCGCCTCCTTGTGGTCTCGCCAAAAAGAGACAATGTGCCACTTGCTTTCACCTAAAAGATCAAATCTGATCATTGCGCTGCAGTGGCGATACGATCTCAACCAAGCCGCTGAGTATGGGTCTGTCGTCTGCCAGCATTGAAGCCGCTGCGACCCGATTTCTCGGTTCGTGGATCTCGTAGACCAATGCGCGTCCTATTCGGCAGTTTGTATCTGCACGATATCGCGTCTATTTTCCGATGTGCTTTTCTGGATGCTCGTCCGGTAAGAGGTTCTAAATTCGTTTTCGCTCCGCTATCTGGTGCGTTGAGTCCGTTCAGCAAATTGTCGAGGACGGCTCGTCGGCACAACAGGATCCTCAAGTTCAACCGTATATTGGCATTCCTATTCAGTTGATTTGCACCACTCCCTTCTGAGGAATCGGCAGGTCTTTACGCTGACTGGTGGATCCCGGCAGCACCTGCATCGAGTCCCCTTTTTCGAACGCACCTCCGAACTTGCATGAGTTTTCCAGTTGCCTTGATCCGCGGTCTGATTGGTATTGTTGTCCTTGTTGGAATTGCGTACGGCTTTTCGAACAATCGTAAGGCGATTAAATGGCGCCTGGTGGGCATTGGATTACTGCTGCAGGTAGTATTTGCATTGCTTGTGCTAAAGACCGGTCCCGGTAGGCTTCTCTTTGAATTCCTTGGCGGTGGCTTTGCCGAGTTGTTGAACAAGACGCGCGCCGGATCCGACTTTATCTTTGGCCCCTTGGCGATTCCACCCGGCGAAACGGGCTCGCTTGGTTTTGTCTTTGCCACCCAGGTTTTGCCGACAATCATCTTCTTCGCCTCACTCATGGGTGTCCTGTATTATCTGCGGATCATTCAGCCCCTGGTTAAGGGTATGGGTTGGTTGATGGCGAAAACTCTTGGCATCTCGGGCGCTGAGGCGTTGAGTTCGGCGGCGAACGTTTTTGTCGGCCAGACAGAGGCACCGCTGGTTGTCAAACCCTATATCGAGAAGCTAACAAACAGCGAAATGATGACGCTCATGACGGGCGGGATGGCAACAATCGCCGGCGGCGTTCTGGCTGCTTATGTGATCTTCCTTGGTGGCGACTCTTCGGAACAGCAAGCGCTTTTTGCCGGGCATCTGCTTTCAGCATCTATTATGAGTGCGCCTGCCGCAATCATAATGGCCAAGATTCTCGTGCCTGAAACAGAGGTGCCGGAAACGCTGGGCGATGTAAACATGGCCGTCGAGATCACAGATGCGAATGTACTGGAAGCTGCCGCTGGGGGCGCTGCCGACGGCCTAAAACTGGCGCTGAACGTCGGTGCGATGCTACTAGCGTTCCTCGCGTTGCTGTCCGTGATCAACTGGATTCTCGGTGGGATCGGCAACATCGGCGACCTTAACGGCGCAATTGCGACGGCCTCAGACGGACGATTCAGCGGCTTATCCCTCGAAGCAGTTTTTGGATACGTCTTTTCCCCATTGGCGTGGGCGATGGGTATCGAAAGTGCCGACATACTTTCGTTCGGACAGCTGCTTGGCGAGAAGATTGCCGTTAACGAGTTTCTTGCGTTCACCTCACTTGCCAATCTGGAAGGAATCATGAGCGAACGAAGCGTTATCATCGGCACGTATGCACTATGCGGTTTCGCAAATTTCTCCTCGATTGCGATCCAAATCGGTGGGATTGGCGGAATTGCTCCCGGGCGGCGGAGTGATATCGCCGCGCTCGGAGTTAAGGCTGTTATCGGCGGTGCGCTTGCATCGTGGATGACCGCCACCATCGCCGGGGTTCTCGTCGCCTGACAGTCCGGCGTGCCCGGCTCGACACACATCATGGATTGCTGCGGAAATGCAGCGTCGCGTGAGGGCTGACCGCACAGCATCCGCTAGATACTATTGCAGTCGCAGTCATACCGATCGCCGATCCATTCCGGTGACGCCTGGGAATCAGCCGATGAGTCACCCGAATCGAACGGTGCGTTCCACACTGCCCCACCTCCGTTGCAGCCAAATCGTGACAGGCTTGTGTCCAGCATGGGTGCCGCATGGCTCCTAAACGCAGATTCACATCAACTATTCGCATTTTTTCGGCTCAGGCAACAAACAAGCCCTTAGGCTCGTTGTACGCCGTCTCGTTATTATCAAAATTCCCCGCTTGACGCATGAACCTATTCTCACGCCCTTTTGCGGCGGCCTCTTTCATAGTTGTATTTGCCCTGACAGTCATTATGGGTTGCGGACAGAACGCTACCAACAACAGTGGTACTTCGGATTCAGACCAGTTCTTTTCGGACGGATCCGACTTTGCCGGCTCCCACATTCTCGTTGCCTATCAAGGCTCAGAGCGAGCCGGTGAAAGTGTCACTCGAACAAAGGACGAGGCACTAGCCAAAGCGAAAGAACTCACTATACAGGTCAAAGCCGCTCCTGATTCGTTTGCGGACGTGGCAAAAACTGAATCAGACGGTCCGTCTGCAGATCGTGGCGGCAGCCTTGGCGCCTGGCAGAAGGGACAAATGGTACCCGAGTTCGACACAGCGATAGAGGGCCTCGAGGTTGGTGGCATTACTGCTGAACCGGTCGAAACTCCGTTCGGATACCATGTTATCCAGCGCGCCGCGACGAAGAAGAAATTCTTTTCAGCCTTCGGATTCATTATCTCGTACGCTGGAATCCCTCAGCTCCCCCCGACGGTCACCAGAACGAAGGAACAGGCCGATTCACTTGCGCAGTCACTCAAAGGCAAAGTGAATGGTGACAACTTCCAAGAGATGGCGGCAGAGTACAACGACATTCTCGATAAGCCGGTTTTCCTGGGTGCTTTCAATGCGGACAACAACTTGCCGGACGGATTGATGGAGACTGTTGAGGGCCTCGAATACGGAGAGGTTGGCGGGCCAGTTGAATTTCCAATCGGGTATGCCTTTGTGCAACGCGTAAAGACTGAGCAGTTGAGTGGATCACATATTCTGATCTCCTACTCTGGCGCCGAGCGTGCCGCGCCAACGGTTACTCGAAGTAAAGAAGAAGCGGCCGATTTGGCGGCTTCGGTGGCGAATAACGTTCAGTCGGATCCGGCAAAGTTCGAGGAGTTGGCGACAGAAAACTCAGATGACTCTTCTGGTCCTGACGGTGGCAGCTTGGGAGTCTGGTTCAAGGGTTCAATGGTCACTGTGTTTGATAGCACGGTAGCGTCACTGGACGTTGGGTCTGTTTCTGGCGCGGTTGAGTCACCATTCGGATTCCACATTATCCGCCGCGACATCGTCCCGGAGTAGTCTGAGAAAATGATTCTTCGGTGACGACGAATCTTTGGGGGTTGCCCGTATCCGCGTTGCCGTGGCTACGGCGCTCCACCCAGTAGAATTAGAGAAGGCTTGACAACCGTGGGTCAACTGACCATTCGACTGTCAAGCCTTTTCTGCTTTACGTTCTCTTCGTGCTTGCTCGGCATCCTGTCTGGGCCTAAGCGAAAAGCTGGCCTATCGTTAGTCGATTCTTTCGAACTGACTGTTCAACCGGGGAGCCCTCGGCGGTAGCTGAAGCCCTGTTCAAATTTATTTCACGGACGGCTGACCCTCATAAAGAAGTCTGGAGCAAGCAGCTCACAATCTATCTTGATTGCGTCTGGGTGAAGTTCACATTGTACCGGACCCATGCTGGCAAAGGGTTCGACTTGCTTGCGGTCAGCAAGTAGGCCGGTTGCCAAATCATCTCTGTGGAGGCCTTCATCGCAATATCGTCCAGAACTGGATGAACTGAGCGAACGAGCTTAACCCCTATCGGCTCTCCTGCGTCATTCATATAAACCTGTGTTACGACATTGCCACGAATGCCAGCGTTGCTCAGGCTATCAGGGTAAACGATGACAATGTCCTTACCGATCTGCTTCTTGGGGAACGGCTGGTGAAAGATTCGCCTGATCGAACTCATGGCTCTTTTCGTCTGTTTCTTCACGCTCTCCTCAAACCCACTCTGGGGAAATGGGTTACTCCGAATCTTCTCCTCTACAAGCGTTGTGAACAGCGAATCGACAATTTGCGGTTCGTTTCGAAAGAGCGGAAGCAGGTTCTGTTTGACAGCCCTAACACTCTGGTCAGCGGAAGATTGGCGTGTGATACCGCCGCCCGCAACAAATACCTGATTAGTCCCGGAAACGCCCATCTCTTCAAGAGTTTTCATTGGTCGAAAAGCCAACGAAGTATCTGTGCCGGGAACCCACCAGTCGGTGCCATTAGCTTCCCATCCAGACGGTGCGCCGATTTGGTATGCATTGTTCGACGAGCAGGCTGACAAGCCGAAGGCTGCAAAGACGCAGAGGGCTGCGATTATCGAGTGTTGAGTTTGTTTCGTCGGCATTTTTCAGGATTCGTTTAATTCCAACCCATCACGGCTGACCGGTGGTGGTTGTTCCTTTCCGGGAGGAGTTTACAGATGCTTTGAGTTGGTCCAACCGGATGAAGGTGATGATTTGGACCTTTTCAAAGGAAACGATCCTCACACTTGGCTAACGTCGACCGCCCAACTCCCTAACCCTCTCAAGCCGACGCTCTGCACCCACACTGTGTCTATGCTCAACACCGTAACGCTCTACTAAGCCTTCGTGACTTGCCGATGCCAGCGACAGCGCTTCCTCCAATTCTCCCGATTCTGCCAAGGCAATAGCCAAAAAGCTTTTCGCGTTCAAAACGGATGCGTGGTCGTCCGGAAGCTTTGAGTTGTATGCCGCTAGCGCCGCCCGAAGAATCGAAACCGCTTCACCTGATCGTCCTGTCTCTACCATCAACGAACCAAGATCTTCGCTCACTGCAACTAAAAGATCGTTGTCTGGCTTCAGAGACTTCTCGAATACTGCGATTGACTGTCGATAGTATTCCTCAGCGACATCCAGGTCACCGTCTGCCCGTGCAACACTCCCTTTTCCGTGAATGGCGATGCCGACATAGGGATGGTCCTCTCCAAAACTCTTTTGCGCCAACCCCTCCGACTCGCCAAACGTCTCCATCGCGGTAATCCTGTCGCCGCCCCTAAGTCGTGACCTCGCAAGGTGGTTCATTACGGGGATAACCATTGGATACTCTTCCCCATAGCGCCCCTTATAAGCCGAAACAACGGACTCCAACAGTTCAGACGCTTCATCAAACCGTTCCTCGCTAAAAAGGATTAAACCCAGAGCATGCTTGGCCCCCCACACGACCATATCGACTGCTCCCGGATTCTCGTCGCCAAATTGGACAACCCGTTCAAGCGACGCTTTGGCTTCAGCCGTGCGGCCGACCGAGTAATAGAGCGAACCGAGATTGGCTAGTGAGGAGATAACGGATGGATGATCAGCACCGTACAGACGTTGGCGAATTGACAACGCTTCCGTCATAAATTCCTCTGCCTCTTCGAAATTGCCCTGAAACTGAAGAAATTGCCCGAGTGATTCGGACGCATCAGCGGCCACAGGTTCAAGAACGGTGGAGTCAGACCGAAACAAATCGATCGCCTCGCGGAAGAGCTCTTCGCCTTTTTTGTAGTCTCCCCGGTCATGCTGAACTGCAGCAACCACATAAAGTGTCGCGGCAATTTCGGTCGGACGAGTGACGGGTTCAGAACGCTTTAACTCAAGTGCCTCCATTGCCGCAAGCTCCGCTTCGTCCGTCTTGCGCAGCGACCTGAGCGCTACCGCGTGTTCGTGGAGAGCAAAGGACAAATCGACGCTCCGCGCGTCCGGATCCGCGCGAATAAGAGCAATGGCTCTCGTTAATAGCGAATCCGACTTCTCGAGGTTGCCCATTGTATACTGCAACGAGCCATAATGTATCAGCGTCTGCTGAATAGCCGACCCGTCCGCGTTACTAAGTGAGTCGGCAGCCAGTGCTTCTCGAAAGAGGTCGTCGGCCCGCGAGTAGAGTCCGAGGTTGTGAAAGACTCTGGCGATCGCGTCGAGTAGAATCGGTTTCGTTGCGGACCCCGCCTCAAGCTTCCTGACGCGAAGCGCAGCGCGGTCAAGCACCTCTCTGGCGGTTACGGTCTCACCAGCAGTCTGGCCCGGATCCGCCTGCTCAAAGAGACCGACCAGCAAAGAAAGAGACTCTTCGGATTTCTTCGCTTCGACAATGGCGCGATCCCTCTCTGTTGTTGCTTTTTGTGCCTGCCACACCGTTCCAAGCATTCCTCCCACCAGTGATAACAGCACGAGGATTCCGGCAACCATCCCGTAGCGATGGCGCTGTGCAAACTTCGAAATGCGATAACGAATTGTATCGGGACGGGCGACAACTGGCATTCCGGCAAGGTGGCGCTTTATGTCGTCCAGAAAAGCATCCGCCGATGAGTAGCGACGCTCCGGCTCTTTTGCGAGCGCCTTCATGACAATTGTGTCAAGATCACCTTCGAGATAGCGAGAGAGAGTGTCCGGGGCAGTCCCTCTGTTGACGCTCACGGTTTGTGGCGTGATGGTATCCCGTCCCCGCTCTCCAGTGGCCACCATGCCCACGATCACACTCGGCGGTGGCGGTTGCGTGTCACATATAACGCGTTCAAGGTCTGCGGCAGTAAGCCCTCGAACTTCGTACGGGCGATGGCCGGTGAGCAACTCGTAAAGAATCACGCCCAAGCTATAGACATCCGTTCGAGTGGTCACCGTTTCCCCGCGCACCTGTTCCGGCGATGCATACTCGGGTGTCATGGCGCGAGTGACCGTCGCGGTTGCTTCCGTTGACCCCTCAACGTCAAGCAATCGCGCGATGCCAAAATCCATCAGGGTGACGTGTGGCTTGCCATCATTTTCACGCACGAGAATATTCGCCGGCTTCAGGTCGCGATGCACGACCAGATTCTGGTGCGCATACTGAACTGCATCGCAGACCTGTTCGAACAGGCCGAGCCGAGCGTTGATTCCAAACTTCTTCTCGTCGGCATAGCGATCAAGTCGGGCACCTTCTACAACTTCCATTGCAAAGTATGGACGTCCTTGCTCGTCAATTCCGCCATCGAGGAGGCGCGCAATATGCGGATGATTAAGCTTCGCCAATAGCTGGCGCTCCATGACGAATCGCGCCCTGATCGCCTCCGAGTTGATACCATCACGGATGAGCTTCAGCGCAACTTGCTGCTCAAATTGACCATCCGAACGATTGGCCAGATAGACGTTGCCCATGCCCCCGCGACCGAGCAAGCTCTGGATTTTGTACGGACCAACCATCCGCCCCAGACCAGGGGCGCTACTAAAGGCGGAAGCGAGCGGCGCCGAAATTTCTTTCGCCAATCTGTCAACCACACCCGTTTGTCCATGAGCATTCAACAACCCAACCACCTGGTCTACCAGCACCTGATTGCCTGCAGCTTCTACCGCAAGAAAAGGCAATCTGCTAGCCTCATCTATGTCAAGGCAATCCAGAAACAGTCGTTCAACTTCATGCAGGTTCGAATCTGTCATTTGCAGCCTAAATGCATTTGGTTGGGCGGGGAGCAAAATACTTCCAGCCATAAAGGCCGGATAACCTATCTCGAGGGATCATCGTCAGATCATTGCGGTGGAGCGTCAAACGGATCGGTAGCTAATGTGCTGTTCAACCACGCCCGCGCAAACGCCCAGTCGCGCTTCACAGTAGCCGGAGAGATATCCAGAGCTTGCGCGGTTTCTTCGACTGAAAGTCCACCAAAAAATCGACACTCAACCACCGAGTGTTGGCGCTCGTTGTGCTTCTTCAGGATCTTGAGTGCTTCATCAAGCGCCAGTAGTTCCTCACTACGATCAAGCGACAACATGAACTCTTCGTTGAACGTCACATCGTGTGCACCGCCACCCCGTTTCTGCGCCCGCCGCTTTTCAGCCGAGTCGATCAACAATCGCCTCATCGCTTGAGCGGCGAGGGCAAAGAAATGTCCACGATTCTGCCAGTCTATTCGATCAAGGCGAACCAGTCGGAGAAATGCTTCGTGAACAATGTCAGTCGTATTCAAGGTATGCCCAGGACGCTCCCCCCCTCGGTAACGATGAGCTATCCGATGCAACTCGTCATACACGATCGGCATCAAGCGTGCCATCGCTCCTGAGTTTCCGTTGCCGAGCTCAATCAGCAGTCGAGTAACGTCGGTATCCGAATCTGACATGGTTGTTCAATGAGGGCTAGAAACGAAGGTGTCTGAATCAAATCCTGAGGTCAAGGATGATCGGTTCTTGTGCGGCATTCTGTGTCACAAGGCCAAACTTATTGTACAACTGGATAATGGCATCGATTAGTAAGCTCCATACTGCCACTAGCTGCCGTTCTCATCCCCGTCATTCTTTTAGACGCTCAATAAGCGCAGCAGCCGCCTCGTCAAATTCGAGTACCCTCTGACTGAGCACGCCAGCTGTCTCTCGTAACTTGGTGACCGCGCCGATCGCTTGGCCGGTGGGCCTTGCATCAGCTGCCTGGAGCAGATTGAGAACGAAGAT
>CBDTVC010000015.1:0-13969 GCA_965363925.1 uncultured bacterium
CCCCGCGATAAATCTCCGACGTTTTGAGTTCGGGAGGCGCAACGCCACGCAGGTAGAACAGGGCAAAACCGAATGGAGGCGTCATAAAAGACGTCTGCAGGTTCATGCCGATCATCACGCCGAACCAAACGAGGTCAATTCCCAACAGCGCAGCCGCCGGCGCGAGAAGTGGGATGATGATAAAGGCGATCTCAAAAAAGTCGATAAAGAAGCCGAGAATGAAAATCGTCAGGTTTGCAACGATCAACATACCGACGACACCCCCAGGCAAATTGGTCAGTAGTGATTCAATCCAGAGATCGCCGTTTAATCCGCGAAAGACGAGCGCAAATGCTGTCGAGCCAATCAGCAAGATCATGATCATTGAGGTCAGGCGGACGGTTTCATCAGCAGCTTCTTTTACCGTCTTCAGGGTTAGCCGGCGGTTCAAGAACGCCAGGACCATGGCACCGACAGCACCCAGGGCTCCCGCCTCTGTAGGCGTCGCCACGCCCGCGAAAATGCTCCCCAGCACGACGAGGATCAGAAAAAGCGGAGGCAACAGTACGAAGACGACTTTTCGAAAGAGGACGCCTCCAGCAAAGGTTCGCTCCGAAACTGGAAGTGCCGGTGCGGATTCCGGTCGCAAAATTGCGATAACGACGACGTAGGCAGCGTACAATCCGGCAAGGATCAAACCGGGGAGTAGAGACCCGACAAACAGGTCACCGACGGATACGCCAAGCTGATCAGCTAGTACAACTAGAACAACACTCGGCGGAATAATCTGGCCCAGCGTGCCGGACGCTGTAATGACTCCGGCTGAGAGCTCGTTCGAATAGCCGTAACGCATCATTACAGGTAGCGAGATCATTCCCATCGCCACGACTGAAGCCCCAACGACGCCGGTGGCGGCTGCCAGCAAGGCACCTACAAACACAACGGCAAGTGCAAGTCCACCGCGCATCGCTCCAAAAAGAATCCCTATCGTCTTGAGGAGATCCTCGGCCAGGCGAGACTTCTCCAGCATCGATCCCATATAGATGAAAAACGGGATTGCCAGGAGCACGTAGTTCGACATGATGCCGAAGGTTCTATCCGGCATTGCGAGCATCATGTGCCAATCGAGAACGCCCATCTCGATGCCGATGACGGCGAATATTAGAGCTGTGCCGCCAATGGCAAACGCAACGGGAAAGCCGGTGAAGATGAGCGTCAAAACGGCGATGAACATCAAGGGGCCGAGCAGATCAGGATCCATTGTCGCCCCCACTGCTTCGGTCGTCGCCTGAAACAACATCGCCGATATCTTCGCCAGCACGCTGAGCTTTATTTCCCGTGGTCACCACTGCGCCATCACTGCTTCCATCTGCCTTACCCAACGCAATCGGCAGCTGGCGGAACAACATTGCCAATCCTTGCAACAGGAGCAAGAAGAAGGCAATCGGAATGATCGTCTTGATCGGATATCGCGCCAACCCGCCGGGGTCCGGCGACTGCTCGAGAATAGCCCACGAATTACTGACCGTTGGCCACGACGTAATCAGCATCATGACACAGAAGGGTAACAAGAACAACAGTGTCCCAGCGACATTGATTACAGCACGCCCTCGATCAGACAATCGTCCGTACAACACATCGACGCGTACGTGGGAATCAGACTGCAACGTGTACGCAGCAGAAAGCAAGAATAGCGCGGCAAAAAAGTACCACTGCAGTTCGATGTACGTGTTGGAACTGAGTCCAAGGCCCGTCCATCGATCGAGGTATCGAGCTACTGAATTGAAAGCGCCAAGAAACACCATCCCAAGCAGGAGCCAACTAGAAAGCCAGCCGGCTGCCGCACTAATACGATCAATCGTTTTCGAAAACTGATTGAACACGGAGGACAAGAGTTTTGAGTTGTATGGAAAGAGATGGCCGGAGTCTCGCCTTACTTCGAATACTCCCGGATGAACGCGAGTGCAAGTTGCACCATCGCACCGTAAAACCACAGTAGAGTCCACAGCGGAGATCAAAGTGAAGAACTCCAGTGCAGAATCCCACGGGCAAAATCTCACCGTGTAGCGATTCCCCACCATTTACAGTCGCTCAAGAATACCATTATTTCGCGAATTGTCCGAAGATCATTTTATCAGCCAACCGTGGTATTTAGAGCCAAACGAGACTCACGGGCGCTTGGCAGGATAGTTGGATAATCGACAAGTGCGGTAACTCGCCCCGACGATCAGATTGCACAACATGTTCTCCCGTAATGATTTACGGTGATTCGAACAGTACTGAGCAGTTGTCGGTCGATAGAGTTGATCCGCATCGGGAATTATTTTCCAACCCATTTGTAAACCGTCATGAACTCGCTACGACAGTTACTCTTCATTTCCACCCTGCTTCTCTTCGTCGCATCTGCACAAGGACAGACATGGGACGAGTCCACAAACGGCGGAGGCGATGCAGGGAGCCTACTCACCGGATCTCAAGACCTGACTGGATCTCAGTACGCATTGATCACTGGTAGCCTTAGCGCCGGCGGCGATGTTGATCTATATAAAATCAGCATCCTTGATCCCTCAAATTTTTCCGCAACAACCGTCAAGGCATCGTACGCAGGAGGCGACCTGCAGGATAGCTGGCTGTTTCTGTTTGATTCATCAGGAAACGCTGTCTATTCAAACGACGAAAGTCCGGTGGGTGACCCAGGCTTTAACTCCCTCCTTGCAAAGCCCACAAACACGGCTTATAACCCGGCTGGACTTGGCCCCGTGTTCGCTGGTACCTACTACGTAGCTGTCGGCTCGTATGAGGAGCAAGCAACGAACGTCGCTGCAATCAATCTCTTTGAAGATCCGCGCGACTTCTCGTCAATGTGGCAACGTATGAACGCTGCGGACCCAACCGCAACGGGTACGCTTAAGGGTTGGACTGGCACGGGTCTGACATCGGGTAGCTACGAGATCACGCTGTCCGGCGTCGCTCTTCCAGTTGAATTCAGTAGCCTTGACGCGACGACAGACAACGGAACGGTAACACTGCGCTGGACAACTCTCAGCGAGTCAAACAATGCCGGTTTTGATGTCGAATTTTCAAGCCCGGACCGTGACTATCAAAGTATCGGTTTTGTACAAGGGCACGGCACGACCACTGAGCGAAAGGACTACGTCTTTGGCGTGCAAGGCTTGGGCTACGGAACGCACTCTTTCCGTTTACGCCAGGTTAACTACGACGGATCTTCGGATTATTCGCCTGTTGTAGAAGTAGAATTGGATATCGCGCAGACGTACCTCGTTTCGACAGCCTATCCGAACCCGTTTGTAAACGAGGCGCAGATTGAAGTGGTTGTGCGCGAAGAGCAGGACGTAACGGTTGAGCTGTACAACGTACTTGGACAGAGGGTTGCGACCTTGTTCGACGGACGGATTAGTGAGAATGAATCGCGCAACGTGTCAATCGACGGCTCTTCTCTCGCCAATGGTCAGTACCTGGTACGAGTGAAGGGAGATCAATTCCGCGATACGCAGGTAATTTCACTTTCTAAATAGCACTTTTCTGCAGAGCTAATCCCTCCATGTGAAACTATTTTTCTGCCTCAAAGTGAGACAGATGAACCGTTCCGGCTTTCCCGGGGCGGTTTGCCTTTTCTGCCTGTCTCGTTATGATCCGGCATATTATTATCCCAATCTTGGATAGCAAAACACGACAGTAAATCCGTTATTTTACAGGCAGGGCAACAACTTTTCGCGTCATTCTCTCGGTTCGTTCCAATGAATAAAGTAGTACCACGATTGTCAGTGCTTATCGCACTCTTTTTGTCAATCAATATCACTTCGCAGGCCCAGGTTACCTGGACAGAGCTCGTCGATAGCGCTGGCGACGTCGGCAGTCTTATTGCGAACGCTCAGGATCTGACAGGGCAGCCGTACTCTGTAATTCTGGGAGAGTTCTCGGTCATTGATGACATTGACATCTACAAGATCAATATCACTTCTGCAGACAGCTTTGCCGCCACGACCGAGGTTAATGTGGGGACCCACGTCGATACTGAGCTTTGGCTATTTGACGAAAATGGCGTTGGCGTATACTCGAACGACGACACACCTAATCACGCGACAGATATGTCCCTGCTTCCCCGTCGAACGTCGACGCCCGGCGACTCGTTGGGACCAGTGACCAATGGCGTGTACTATATCGCTGTAAGCATTTACGAAGTGGTAGCGCAGGACGAAGACGGCGCTGAAATATTCGAGAACCCTCGCGCCACCCTGAACTGGGATCGCGTTAATGCCCCACTCAGCCCGAAGCCACTTGCTGGCTGGGAAGTGAAGGGCACCGGCGGTAACCCCCCCGGTACGTACCGAATCACGATGACTGGAACCGGCGGTACGTTTATTAACCTTGCCAATGAAAACGCTGACATACCCAACGACTTAACCGTTGCGCGAGCGTATCCGAATCCGTTCACCGCCAGTTCCGTCGTTGAGTTTTCCGTAACGAACCCACAACTGGTGAATGCGGCGGTATACAACGCGTTGGGACAGAAAGTGAGCCAGATTTTTGATCGCTTTGTTGCGGCGGGCAATCAAGAGCAGTTGCATATTGATGCTGCAGACCTGCCCACCGGCTCCTACTTCGTCCGGATTCAGGGTGAAAACTTCGTCTCTACGCAGACAGTTACAGTGGTCAAGTAGTTCGCGACGAAAATTGGCTTCACCGATTTACAGGCCCTGTTCACGGTTGTGAGCAGGGCCTTTTTTGTTTGCAGTCAACGTAACCACCAGCCTCAGGCGCTTCCACAAATCACTGAAAGCAAACCATTCGACAACGATCGTACTAGACACCGAAAACCTCACACCCGCTGTCTACATCGGTCGAGTCCGCAGTGAACACTACGCGAAGGTTGTACATCTGGTATAAATAGTTGACGGTGACGGACGACGCCGTGCGACAGGCAAACAGATCACGCAGTGCCTCGGTCTCCATCGTCTGGGTCAGTCGTGCCGCTCTTGGCATCGGCGCTCTTGACATCCGCGCTGTCTGCGTAGCGCTGCGCGCGCTTCCCTATCGATTCTTTGTCATCCCGCGAACGCCAATACTCCAGGCGCTCAGCGATAACCTTCTCGTATCCAATCGCAGTTGGCTCGTAGAAGTACGTACCCTGCATGGTGTCTGGTAGGTACTGTTGAGGCACGTAATGATTGTGGTACGCATGCGGATACATATATCCCTTACCATGCCCCAAGCCTTTTGCATCGCGGCTACCATCTTTTAGCGGATTGGGGACTTCTCCGGTCTGTTCATCCGTTACATGTTTCAACGCGTCGAAAAATGCAAACGCAGAATTGCTCTTCGGCGCAGTTGAAAGGTAGATGCAGCATTGGCCCAGGTGGAACTGCCCCTCTGGCATGCCGACGTATTCGTATGCTTGCGAACACGCCATTGCGACCTGAATGGCTCGGGGGTCGGCAAGGCCGACGTCCTCGGCAGCGAAGATGATCATCCGCCGAAAAATAAACCGTGGATCTTCACCGGCGTAAACCATCATCGTGAGCCAGTAGAGGGCTGCGTCAACATCCGACCCACGCATGCTCTTGATAAATGCACTTATCGTATCGAAGTGCGCATCTCCTTCTTTGTCGTACAGAACGGCCCGCTTCTGAATGCTTTCTTCGGCGACAACAAGATCGATGGAAATGATGCTTTCATCATCTGGCTCCGTTGTCTCAACTGCAAGCTCAAGCGCGTTGAGGAGCGAACGAGCATCACCGTTCGCTGTTGACACGAGATGTTTGCGGGCATCAGAGTGAAAGTCAATCTTGCGATCCGCATAGCCACGCTTGCTGGTCAGGGTCATTTCGACAACGTTGTCGAGATCCTCTTCCGTGAGCGATTTCATCTCGAAAACCCGAGACCGGCTTACAAGCGCCTTGTTCACCTCGAAGTATGGATTTTCAGTGGTGGCGCCCACAAACACGACGGTGCCGTTTTCGACGTGAGGCAGCAAAGCGTCCTGCTGTGACTTGTTGAATCGGTGAACCTCATCAACGAAGAGAATTGTCCGAGCCCGGTGAAGGTCGAGTCGCTGTTTGGCCGCCGCGATAGCCTCCCGAATATCCTTGACGCCCGAGAGAACCGCGTTCAACGTGACAAACGTCGAAGCGGTATGGTTCGCGATAATCCTTGCCAACGTTGTCTTGCCAGTGCCAGGTGGACCGTACAAGATCAACGAGGTGATACGATCCGCTTCGACGGCGCGTCGCAGCAACCGGCCTTTTCCAAGAATGTGCGATTGCCCTACAAAGTCGTCCAGAGACACAGGACGCATCCGTTCGGCCAATGGTGCTTTGCCTTGACGGAATCTCGCGCCGGCTTCTTTGAAAAGATCTGAACTCACAATTACACGGGAGGAACGTTGCGTTGAGAGTGACCAAGTTAACTACGAAGACTGTGGATCAATAATCGCACTGTCTTGTGACAACATCCGCAGAACCGGATAGTTACCGATCAAACTGATTCATTACTTCTGAGATTCCTTCGGCAAAGTGAGTTGCGCCTCCTTGAGACGGGTGACGAACGTAGACCGATCCGATTCCGATTGAAGAAAGCGTCTTCTCCGCCTTCCTACCGATGGCCACCACAATTTCCGGCCGGAGTACTTCGACCATCTTTTTTACGATCGGCGCATACTGATTCAGCTCGGACGTACGCGGTGTCCTTATCGAAGTGGGTTGCCCAGGTTTACGTGGATGAAAAGGCACGCTGTTCCAGACGATGAAGCGTGAATGATGGTTAATCAATGTGCGCCAGAATATTCCCGCACTGTACTCTTTGTACGGCTCGCTGGCAGCGCTGGCCTTAGCTCCGTGCAGCGGAAATTCCGGATCCACAAGCTGATCTTCGCTCGTAATTGGAACGCCGGAGAATCGACAACCCCACGGACCGGGAGCTTCAGCCAACAAAAATACTGGAGGTTTCGTGCGGAATGACAGGAAATACGACCTGAGATTATCGCGCCGGACTTCAGCGGCATCGACGGGTTCAAGTGCGAGGTCAACATCCGCATACTGATTAAAGAGCTCGGGTGTCGTGGCCACCGGAAACACCTCCTCCTCCATGACTGACCACAGGCGCTTTTGCCATTCAGCAGATTTGCTCAGGGGTTTCATGTGTCGGGAGATCGGAACAGTCAGAAATGAAAACGTGAGAATCCGCAGCCAGGGACTACGGACTATCCGTAACAGAACCTGTCGGCGATTTCGGTGAACCGGCAAGAAGGGCGCCTTATTTCGCGAGCAGCGCGCCACACTTTTTGCAGTGCATCGCATCCGTATCGTGATCCTCAAGGCCACAAACCAGACAAGCCGGTCTTCCGGTACGCCTATTCGCAAATTCAGCGGTAACGATTCCTGTTGGCACAGCGATCATTCCGTAACCCAACAACATGATTGCGGACGCAAGAATCTGGCCGAGGTTTGTTTGTGGTGATATATCACCATACCCGACGGTCGTCAGGGTCACAACCGCCCAGTAGATGCTTTTCGGGATCGACGTAAAACCGTTTTCCTCACCTTCGATAAAGTACATCAGTGAGCCCAAGATCGTCACTAGTGTCAAGACGGTAAAGATGAACACGCCGATCTTGTGGCGACTTGCCTTGAGTGCACTGACGATGATTCCGCTTGCTTCACTGAAACGTGCAAGTTTGAGCACACGGAATACCCGCAAAATCCGCAACAACCGGATCACGGCCAGGGCCTGAGCACCGGGGAAAAACAGGCTGAGGTAGGTCGGAATCGTCGCCAGGAGGTCTACGAGGCCAAGAAAACTAAACGCATACCTGAGCGGCTTTCCGGCGCAGGTAAGACGGAGCACGTAATCAATCGTGAACAGAATTGTGAAAATCCATTCTGCCACGTAGAGCTCGGACCCAAAATGTAGTCGGACCGACTTGACGCTTTCCAGCATCACCGCCACGACGCTCAGCGCAATGACAATGATCAGGACGACATCGAAGGTTCTACCGGCACGCGAATCTGTTCCAAATATGACCTCGTTCAATCTGCCGCGCCATCCCGGCAAATCGGCGTATTCGGGATATGGAGACTTCTGCGGCATGGTCAAACTCTGAAAGACGGCGTTTGCATTCGTTCTTGATCATCAAGAAGATCGTGCCCCTTGGCTGAGAGTCAAAATAGGCACGAAACAGCGTGCCCCAGCCAAAGTATGATAGAGTCCGTTTTGTATCTTCAGTATTATTATAACTCGTTGACGCCCGTACTGATGCTCGGTCGAAGACGACCAGGTTAACCATCGCTTTCGAATATCATGGATCCGGCAAAATTAGAAGTAAACGGTAAGCAAATTGAGCTTCCCGTTTTCCAGGGCACTGAGAACGAAGTTGCTTTCGACATCCGCAAACTGCGCAAGCAGACCGGGGTTGTGACTTACGACCCGGGGTACGGGAATACGGGAGCGTGTCAGAGTGCTATCACCTATATCGATGGCGAAAACGGCATTCTCCGTTACCGGGGCTACACAATCGAAGAATTGGCTACCAAGTCTTCATTTGTGGAGGTCAGCTACCTATTGATCCACGGCGAACTCCCGACAGAGATTCAGCTTGATATCTTCAAGCACAAGCTGACGCATCACAGCCTCCTACACGAGGACATGAAGAAGTTCTTCGAGGGCTATCCGGCAAGTGCCCACCCGATGAGCGTGTTGTCTGCGATGGTTGCGTCACTCGCTGCGTATTATCCGGAATCGGATGACCCCAGTGATATGGACCTCAACGTCATCCGGCTCATTTCAAAGCTGAAGACCATTGCCGCGTTCTCATTCAAGAAGTCAATCGGTCATCCGTACGTCTATCCGCGGAATGACTTGAACTACGCCGAAGACTTTCTGAACATGATGTTCGCTGTTCCGGCAGAGCAATACGAATATTCTCCGCTTCTGGCTGAGACCCTTGACACCCTGCTCATTGTTCATGCGGATCACGAGCAGAACTGCAGTACGTCAACGGTCCGCATGGTTGGCAGTAGCGGTGCAGATCTTTTTGCATCGATTTCGGCCGGTATCAGCGCTCTTTCAGGTCCGCTGCACGGCAAGGCGAATCAGAAAGTCATCGACATGCTTGAACGGATTCAGGCGGATGGTGGCGACTACGACAAATACATCGAAAAGGCCAAAGACAAAGAAGACCCGTTTCGACTAATGGGCTTCGGTCATCGGGTGTACAAGAATTTTGATCCTCGAGCAAAGGTGATCAAGTCGCTCGCTGACCGTGTTCTGTCTGAGCTGGGAATTCGAGATCCGCTACTGGGAATCGCAAAGCACCTCGAGCAAGTCGCGCTGGAAGATGAGTATTTTGTCGAACGGCGTTTGTATCCAAATGTGGATTTCTACAGTGGCATCCTGTACCGAGCCATGGGAATACCGACGAACATGTTTACCGTCATGTTTGCGATGGGCCGGATGCCTGGCTGGATCTCCCAGTGGATCGAATCAAAAAAAGATCCCGACGGGAAAATTCATCGGCCGCGGCAGATCTACACGGGAAGCACTGAGCGAAAATACGTGGAACTGGTCGAGCGATAGGTCTTCGGGCGAGCGATTGCGATCACTCTGGCTGCAAATAGCCGATACTAACCAGGCGTGCAAGGAGCCGGCACACGGCATCATTCGAAGCGAGTTTGCCAAGTGTAGTGGCTGTTATCGGTCCAACTCCAGAGACAATGCGCGCAATGTCTGCAATTCCAGACGGTAGAATAAAGACCTGACCCACAGCGTATAGCCGGACAGAACCGCCGGGCGCTTTCTGATACGAGCATAGCGACTGGCCGATTCGGTCAAACCCGGACCCCGAGCTAAGATGGGCTGCCACATTATCCGGATTCCACGACTGTTCCTCATCGTCTCCCTCCCAGCCATCACCTCTTTTGGGTGACGTGATGTAACGCCCGAACCAATCGTCAACACTCTCTTCGTCGTACAGCAGTGATCGGAAGACCGAGCGGACGGATTCCATTGTATCAAAGTCGAGTAGTCCAGGATCTTCCACTGACTTCTCCAACGAATGTACAAGCTGATGCTCCGGGTCAATCCGCGACAGCATCTCAGACAAGTAGGACGCGACCATATCGGAGACCAGCGGTTTACGAAAACCAACCGATAGCGTGATGCACTCTGTCACGGCAACGCCATTGTGCGCAAACATCGGCGGAAGGTAGAGCAAGTCTCCCGGCTCGGCTTCAATTACCTGATCCGGAACAAACTCCTTCAAGATCCGAAGTTCGAGATCCTCGAGAAAGGGAGGATCCTTAAGCGGAGTTAGCCCGATTTCCCATCGCCTTGTTCCTTCTCCCTGAATTAGGAAGACATCGTACTTGTCCACATGCGCCCCTACCGACCCACCGGGAGCTGCATAGCTAACCATGATGTCGTCCAAGCGCCAATTCGGAAATGATCGAAAGGAGTTCAGCAGAACGTTGACCGCCTCGTCCATCCGATCAACCTCCTGCACAAGTAGTGTCCAGTTGTTCTCGGGTAGATCGGCAAAATCTGAGTCGTCAAACGGACCGTAGCGCACGTCCCATCCGGCAGCGCTCTTTTGAATAAGACGCGTGGCCTCCACTTCGCACGAAAGCCCGGCAAGGTCATCTGCCGTGATGACTCCTTTTGCGGAGTCCATCGCTCCTTTGACAAAGAGGGGCTTCTTGCCCCAGTAGTGTTTAAAAAAATCGTCAGCACTCATGCCGACTACGACTTCAAAGGGAGAACTCATTAATTAGCTGGAAGCCACAGGTGCGTAAGCGCCATCGACGATGTGAGGAATTGATAAGAGGTTCCAGTCCAGGACCATTCCCTCAGCCGTCTTGACCGCGGCTTCGTTTGAATAGATCCGTTCGACCAGATACAGGGCTGGTTCGTAGCTCAGGGCGCCACCAACAGACGTTACGAACTTTCCATCCACGACAAAATTCGCATCGTATCGCAGATCGACGGCCGGAAAGCGTTCACCGAACGCATCACGGTCACCGGGAAACGTCGTGGCGACACGATTGTCCAGCAGGCCAGTTGCCGCCAGCGGAAAGGCCCCATCACACAAAGACATAACCCACTTGGCCTTGGCGGCAGTGGTCTCAATGAACGACATGTAGTCTTCGTCCTCGAGGTCTGTGGACATGGACCCGTTTGTGCTCGGGATTACGAGAATATCGATTCGCGGAGCTGATTCAAACGAATAGTCTGCCTCGATCGTGATCCCTTCAAACGTCTTGAAACGTTTCCCATCGGGCGAAACGATAAAGGGCCGGATGTAGCGCTGTTCGTCTCGGAAAATTGTGTGGTGAAATATGTCAAACGGCGCCATGAGTTCGCTGTTAAAGACGGTCTCGGTCACGACAAACCCGGCGTTAAGAATCTCACTTCCGGACGTATCTGACACTCCGCCATCCAGTGTAGATGGCGACTGCCTGTTTGAGACGTCGCGCGATTCACAACCAGTGTAAAGCAGAGCGAACAAAACCAAGACAACGTTTCGATAAGACCGCCACGTCGAGACTGCGTTCGTGCTGGATCGGCAATGGAGCGGGATGGCCACGGCGTCACCCATAACGCCTTGGGGCGATTGCAGGTTGTTAAAGCTCAAATTATCCAATGAGTTTTCGGTAGTTGGCGGACTTGACAGACGGACTAGACGTGGCCTTCAAGTTCACTAAGCAGCATCTCCTCCTCTGATTCGGAAAGCGAATCCAGCGGACTTGTCGTTGAAGCGGGACGATTGATCGGTGAAATGGACTGACTTGCCCGATGCGCCTGATTCTTCAGGCCGGCAAGGCCTTTTTTTATATTAGCAAGTGAGAGGTCTTCCCTGTTTTCCACAACTGCAGTAACCATGATTGCTGCTGAGGTGGCCAAAGCGGACACAGCCAAAGCGCGAAAGATTCTGGACATTCGTCAAAACAGTTAAGGTGAACAAGTACCAATGCTTTCAGGTAAATTAGAAATCGCGGAGGGATCTACAACGTATTACCGAAAAGTTGGCAATCACGAATAATAGTAAGCACAACCCGGTAGCAGAAGCGGCAAACGTGTGTACCGTTCTTTCGGAATCGGAATGGATGGCGGAGGAGGCGCGGGCTCAACGCCTTGTAGAGCCCGTCATTACACGCTACCAAGGAAACCGTAGTAAAGGCATCGCCGATCCCGTCCTGGATTTTCTGTTTGAGTACTATAAGCTCCGCCCGAAACATCTGAATGATTGGAGCCCCGGGCACGGAGTAATGCTTGACGGTCGCGCAGCAGCGCGGTTATCTACGCGGAAGTATTTCAAGTCATTCGGAAGCGGCCGAGTGGGACTTGATCGAGCGCAGTTCCCAGCACATAGAGTAAGATCCGTTAAATGGATCCATAAGCTGCTGGTCGCAACTAGCCAGCGTCCTCCGTTTCTTGGATGTAACGGCATGCACGAATGGGCGATGGTCTACGGGGAGGTACCGGTTCGTCACAGCTCCGTACCGCTACGGTTCGATCGGGAAACGGTCAACAAGATTGTGGACGACAATGCAATCGTTTGTTCGCATTTCGATGCATTCCGATTTTTTTCCGATCAGGCGCGCGGTCGTAATATCCACCAGCCTACCTCTGAAACGATGACCGAGTTGGAGCAACCGGGTTGTCTTCACGCGAACATGGATCTATACCGTTGGGCGGGCAAGCTGTATCCATGGATATCAAGTGCGTTACTGGTCGATGCCTTCCTGCTGGCAGTGCAGATCCGGGAAATTGATATGCGCGCGAGCCCGTACGACTTGAGCGCGTTTGGTTTGGAGGCCATCGCTGTTGAAACTCCGGCTGGGAAAGAGGTCTACCGGCGGCACCAGCTCGACTTTTACGAGCAGGGGACTAAACTTCGAGATCGGTTGATCCGCGATGTTGGGTCTTTAGCAGGCTGGCTAGATAGCGGATTCTGAGACAGAAATGAGCTTTCAGGGCGTCCACACGCCGCCCAGGCAATTAATGGTTGGGCGCTAAACAATTCGGGTTGAGAGGACGTAGTAAGGCGAGAAGTAACCCACTATGACCGAGACGGGCGTAGTGGCGAAGGGAGAATGTCGCCGGGGTCATGATTCAGATTCGACTAATCCGGATGAAGTGAAATCCGTTTGCTGGACGTGAGAACAACATTGAGATATATTCTAAATCAGCCCAGATTGGCAGTGCAGTTGATCCGAAAAATAATTACTCGGAGCGCTTCGACGTCGCTGCTTGTGGGGCTGGCGGTAGTTCTTTTTCTCAGTGGCCTCGTCGCGCCAACTGCAAGTGCACAGGAACAGTACGACTTCAAGATTGCCCGCATTAAGTATGGTGGTGGTGGAGACTGGTATGGGG
The DNA here is from genome assembly GCA_965363925.1 of uncultured bacterium. GTDB lineage: Bacteria > Bacteroidota > Rhodothermia > Rhodothermales > JABDKH01 > JAGQWL01. The sequence continues at coordinate 13,366 of CBDTVC010000015.1, forward strand.
ATCCAGAATCGTTGCCAGAATTGCTGAAATTTGTGCGGACTGAAACCCTGCTGGATGTCGCGCCAAAAGAGGATGTTGTGGAGCTCTCGAGCGACAAGCTCTTTTCCTATCCGTACACGTATATAACGGGTCATGGCACCATCAAGCTGACGGATTCGGAGGCCCATAGACTGCGTCGATATTTACTGGGTGGCGGCTTTCTCCACATCGATGACAATTACGGACTGGATCCACACGTCCGCCGTGAGTTGAGTGTGGTATTTCCGGATCGTGAGCTGATAGAGTTGCCGTTTGACCATCCGATCTTCCACACGCATTTTGATTTTCCGGCTGGACTGCCAAAGATTCACGAGCACGACGGCAAGCCACCCCAAGGTTTCGGGCTCTTCGACGACAATGGCCGACTCATGCTATTCTATTCATACGAAAGCGACTTGGGAGATGGATGGGAACCCGAAGAGATTCATAACGACCAGCCTGACGTTCGGCTGGAGGCGCTGCGCATGGGAGCGAACATTCTCAGCTATGCGATGCTGAACTGACGGAAGATATGGGGGCATCGCGGCGATCTTAGGGGCATGAGTGCTCGGTTCATTTGACAGTC
>CBDTVC010000016.1:0-13851 GCA_965363925.1 uncultured bacterium
CATGGGACAGGTGGCCAAAAGCCCGGATACCCCCATCCTCATTATGACCTTTCGAAGAAGCGCATCCGTTTGCTGTTCATCAAAACGTTTGTCGGATGCAGCAACGTGCAGGAAAAAGGCATCGTCGGTTACTGAAGCGAACCGATCCGAGTTGAACAACGGATTGTAAGGGCGTGGCAACCCATTCATTGCAAACATTCCGGCAACGGCACCGAGTGCAGCAAAAAGGATTGTGATCTCAAAGATGACCGGGATCGAGGGCTCGATTGCAAACGCTGGTTTACCACTGATGTTGAGCGGGTAATCAACCGCACCGGTCCACCACTGGAGCAGAAACCCGACTGCCAAACCTGTCAGTCCGCCGCCGAGCGAGAAGAACCCGACAAGTGAATTTCCGAGCCCCATCGCTTTGTCCATACCGTGAATTGGGAACGGGCTATGGGTGTCAAAGTGTCGATATCCTGCTTCATGCACCGCTTCAGCGGCATGAACAAGTTCACCGGGATTTCGGAACTCGGCGATAACACCATACAGCCCGTCTTCCTTCGGCCTGTAAATGCTCATCGAGGCTTTTACGTGATCAAGTAATTCCTTCAGCATCTTATCGATTACTCTCGTTTGTACTGCAAGTGTTTTCAAGCCGCGTTTTTCAGGCCCGTCGCCGAGTACGCTGCGTCGTGCGGACTACCGCACAGATATCAAAGGGTTAGTCCACTGTCGACGAAAGTGTTGGCGGATGCGACTGCGCATGACCGTCACCACCGTGTGGGTAAAAATGCGGATCCGCCTCAGGGAGCACACCTTTAACCTCTGAGATCGCCACCATCGGCAGAAATCGGAGGAAGAGAAGGAACAGCGTAAAGAACAAACCAAACGAACCTATAAACGTCAGTACGTCAATGGCCGTAGGAGTGTAGTAATCCCAAGAACTCGGCAGGTAGTCGCGATGCAACGATGTAACTGTGATCACAAATCGTTCAAACCACATCCCGATGTTTACAAAGATTGACATCACGAACATGAACGGAATAGAACGCCGGAGCTTCTTGATCCAGAAGAATTGCGGGAATATCAAGTTGCACGACATCATCGTCCAATAGGCCCACGCGTACGGTCCGAACGCTCGGTTCTGAAACGCGAATTGCTCATAATGGACACCTGAATACCAGGCCATGAAGAACTCTGTGATGTAGGCAAAGCCAACCATTGTACCCGTGAGAAGGATGATGATGTTCATCTTCTCCAAGTGATCAACCGTAATGATATTCTCGACCTTATAAATCTTTCGCGCAATAACCAGGAGCGTGACCACCATCGCAAACCCTGAGAAAATTGCACCCGCGACGAAGTAAGGCGGGAAGATCGTCGTATGCCACCCAGGCACAACCGACACGGCAAAGTCAAAGGAGACAACCGAGTGAACCGAGAGCACAAGCGGCGTTGCCAAAGCTGCTAGAATTAGGTAAGCCTTTTCGTAATGACGCCAGTGACGGTTGGCTCCAGTCCATCCCATGGAAAAGATGCCGAGTACACCCCGTCGCAGTTTGGTCGTTGCGCGATCACGCATTGTGGCCAGGTCAGGAACGAGACCAACATACCAGAACACAAGGGAAACGGTGAAATAGACCGAAACCGCAAACACGTCCCATAGCAACGGACTCTTGAACTGAGGCCACATCTGCATCTGGTTCGGGATAGGCAACATCCAGTATGCAGCCCACACACGACCGACGTGAATGCCGGGGAAGATCAACGCGCACATAACGGCGAAGATTGTCATCGCTTCGGCTGAGCGGTTAATGCCTGTTCGCCACTTCTGTCGGAAGAGGAAAAGAATGGCAGAAATCAGCGTCCCGGCGTGACCGATACCGACCCAGAAAACGAAGTTGACAATGGCGTAGCCCCAACCAACGGGATTGTTCAGCCCCCAAACACCCGTACCGTTCCAGAAGAGGTACGCGATACAAGCCACCAGGACTAACAAAAGCATGTTTGCAATCGCAAACGCGCCAAGCCAGGCGATCGGTGTTTTCTTTTCCGTATGGTGAGAAACCAGTTCGGTTATGTCGTGGAATTTCAATCCACCTGTAACCAGGACGGGATCTTCCATCTGCTCGGCGACACTAGCGGCCTGCACTATATCCGTCTTCGTTGAACTCACTTAGTACTGTTGTTAATATTATTGAGTCGGGCTGTGGACTGTAACCTGCACTTGCCTAAGCTTCCGCCTCAAGAGCCGGATTGGGATTGTTGATTCTTCCGAGGTAAGACGTACGCGGCTTAACGCTGAGCTCAGCCAGGAGCTCATAGCGACGGTCGCTTTTCTTTTGCTCGGTAATCTTACTGGTCGGATCGTTCAGGTCTCCAAACGTGATTGCACTTGCCGGACAAGCTTGCTGACAAGCTGTAACGACATCACCATCTGAAATCGGTTTGTCACTCAGATTCGATGCCATGTTTGCCGCTCGAATTCGCTGAATGCAGTACGAACACTTCTCCATTACACCGCGTGACCGTACGGTGACCTGTGGATTCTGCCCAAGCTGCACGGATTCCGGTAGCGTTTTGGTCCAGTTGAAGAAGTTGAACCGACGCACCTTGTAGGGGCAGTTGTTTGCGCAGTAACGTGTACCGATGCAACGGTTGTAAACCATCTGGTTAGTGCCGTCAGGCGAGTGCACGGTTGCCGCAACCGGACAAACTGATTCGCAGGGAGCATTTTCGCAGTGCTGACACGGCAACGGCTGGACCACCATCTTGGCATCGTCAATGTCAGAGTCTCCGTCGGAAACGAAGTAGCGATCCAGGCGGATCCAAGACATTTCACGACCGCGATCAACTTCCTCTTTCCCTACGACCTGAATATTGTTCTCAGCCTGACAGGCGACCGAACAGGAGTTACACCCGGTGCAAAGGTTAAGATCAATCGTCATTCCCCACTGATTCTGGAAGTACGGATTGTCTTTGTATGCTGGTGATGTTGTCGGGTGACGCTCTTCCCAAAGTGCCGGATATTCGTCCCACGGCTCCGTCGCACCAGCCAGTGGCGGGTGTTCAAAGTGAGCTTCGTGCGACTTGTACGCTGCGAGCGTGGCCATCCGGACTGGCTCGCGTCTTTTGATAACGTCACGAATCTGTGGCGTATCCATCGCACCGTGGTCCTGGGTCGTAACGACGGAATAGTTACCGCCTCCCTTCGTTGCCGATGCGCCCGTTAGGTTGCTGGCGAATGACGTCGAGCGCAAGTGAGAAACCTTCTGGCCGACTCCATTTGCGACGGCACCGGTTGCGTACACATCCGTGTCTGCGTCTTTGTCAAAAAAGATCTTCTTTCGGTGACTTCGATCGGTGGCGATGTTGCGTCCATACCCAGTCGTCAGAATGATGGTATCATCCGCGATGCCGGGCTGAATCCATGCGGGGAGAACGGCTTTGCGACCATCAAACGTAATCTCGACCTCATCTGCGGTATACTGACCAGCCTTTAAGGTGTTGGTAACGCCGAGGCTCGCCGCAGTGGTGCGGCTCATTATTGCGACGTTGTCCCAGACAATCTTGGTCACGAGATCAGGCGTCTCCTGGAGCCATGCATTGTTTGCAAAAGAACCGTCAAGCACCCTTGTGTCGAGCCGAACCTGCACTTCAATGCCAGTCGCCGGGGCGGCAACCGCCACGGTGGGTGCAGCCGCACGACCGGTAACACTCGCGAAGCCACTACCGGGCAACAGGCCATCGTGCAAGACCTTACGCCATGCTGATTCGAATCCGCCGGTTAAAACGCCGCGCCACTGGCTGCGAACGAGGTCATATCCCGACTCGTTTTGGCCTGAGGCGAAAAGATTCAGAATCTCGATATCGGATCGGCAATCGGCGTAAAGTGGCGCGATTAATGGCTGAATCACCGAAAGCGTTCCATCGTACCCGCGTCCATCACCCCATGCTTCCATGAAGTGTGCTTGCGGCAGATGCCAAGTTGAAGCAACTGCTGTTTCGTCTCGATGGATACCAACGTGAACCGAGGTACCAACGGATCCAAGCGCGCTTTCAAATCCAAGCCCGCCCGGCGCATCGTAAGCCGGGTTAACACCGAGCATCAGAAGAGCGTCAACGGAACCAGCCTTCATGTCAGCGACCAGCTCTCGCAATTCATTGTCGTCGGCTTGATCAGCCCCAGTCACCGACAACAAATCGACCGTGGTCCCGATTGCACCAAGCCGACTATTGATTGCAGCGCAAAGCTCATGTACAATCGCAGGCTGGTTATCGCCAGCCACGACCACGCCGCGGTTGCCGGCTGCACGCAGGTCGGCGATGATTGACTGAACAATTGTAGAGTTTGAGACATTGCCTCCACGTGGAGCAACTGCGCCAACGCCTTGTGCTATCGACGAAACGATTGATGCAACTTCCGACGGTCGGACACGCATTCGATGATCAGCCCGGCCACCAGTTGTCGTGTAGGCGCCTTCGACAGCATACAACCTTGAGATCTGGCCATCCGCCACATTCCGAGACGCTGCGAATTCACGCGTATTGTTGACAAAATTGCGATCAACTGCTGCCAGAAAATCAGCGTCGAAGCTGACGATTACCGATGCGTTGCTGAAGTGGTACAGAGGCCGTACTGGCTGACCAAACGCACGTTGGTAACCGATGGCTTCAGTGTTCTCGCCTGTCGGACTGTATGCGACCCATCGGGCCTGCGGATAACGCGCCTGTACCTTTGCGCGGAGGCCGAGTAGGGTTGGTGACGACGTTTCCGCCGCGAGTATGGCAACCTTGGCGGATTGCGGAATTCGGTTTAGCGCCGCTACGAACGACTCCCACGACGCCACTCCACCCATCTCCAGGACGTGTTGAGAGCGATCCGGATCGTACAGATTGAGAATGGAAGCTTGTTCAAAAACGCCAGAAGATCCGAGACTCATTGGATGGTCTGGATTGCCTTCCACTTTTACGGGACGACCTTCGCGGCTTTCAACGACGACACCGAGGACAGATCCCCGGAATGGCATTGCAGTCGCGTAGTTCATCGAAATGCCTTCGATGAACTCCTCGGGTTTTCGTGCATACGGAAGGATCTTCTCGTACGGTTTTCGACAACCCGCCAATCCGGCGAGGGCCATCGATGCGCCCATGAGCTGCACAAAGGTGCGGCGGGAACCGGTTGTTGGCGCTTTGGCGGCATCCGGCATAAACTCGTTGCGCGCCATCTGCTGGAGAGACTCTTCGTCTTTCAGCTCGCTGAAGCTCCGCCAGAACTTTTGGATGGACACAGACTCCTTCGATAGTTCTTCAGGAACCGTCGACGAACTCTCCTCACCTAGAATCGGTAACTCGATCATGTTTGCTTAGACTGGCGGATAAACTGCAGATTCTTAAAACTTCTTTACTAGTAGTGACAAGCTGAACAATTGGTCGGCGGCAGAATCTGCTCATCAATTATTCTCTGCCCATTTCGTTCAACGAAGTCAGCAGGTTGAACGAGGCCCATCGTCGTGATTTCCGAATTAGGCCGGAGATAAAGCTCGGGCTGCCGGTGACACTCAATGCACCAGCCCATTGATAGCGGCTCCACCTGACTGACAACTTCCATTTGGTCGATCCGGCCGTGGCACGTTTCGCAGCCGACGCCATTCTTCACGTGGATTGCGTGACTGAACTGAACGTAATCCGGGAGCATGTGAACGTTGATCCACTCAACGGATTCGTTGGAGGCCCAGCTTTCGCGTACCGGCAACAGTTTTGGCGATTCAGTTTTTACCTGCGAATGGCAATTCATGCAGGTTTCTGTGGGCGGCACATTTGCGAAGGAAGAGGTTTCCACGTTCGAGTGGCAATACTGGCAGTTGAGGCCAAGTTGCCCTACGTGGAACGCATGACTATAGGCAACCGGTTGTTCAGGCATATACCCGACGTCGGTGTACTCCGGCGAGAAATAGTACCACACGAAAAAGATTGCAAAAATTCCTCCACCAGCCGCCCCAAGTAGAGAGAGAGTCGGTAGAAGATTGGCCTTGCGGGAAAAAATTTGCGGCATGCTTGAATGTATTAAGGGCCCACACAAAACGTCCAACGACGACAATCATTCGTGTGTCTGGCACATGAGGCACAATTCGGCCCCAAAGTTACGCTTTTGCGGTGGGAAAGTAGATCTGCCGGATAGAATTTAGAACAAAAAGAGACATCGCGCCAAACATCTAGCCAAACGACGTGCCGTATTAGAAACGCTGGCGATTTAGAACCACGGAGTCCAGGAAGCACGATGGGTTGTTGTTGCGACAATCATCTCTCCCTGTGTGCGTTGACTGCCGGGCGTCGAGTTTCGCGGACTACAACAAGTTTGTATTTGGTACGCGTACTTGGTGTCAGCTAGCTTGACAGCGGGGAGGAGGAACTGGGTGGACCCCTGTGAAGGCAACGCCAAAAAACACCTCACCCTTTCACAAACCTGGCGTGCACTCGATCACTTCACCGCCTCCTCAGCCTGTGCCGCATCTCGGGCCCCAACATTTCGCGTTATCACGCCGAAACGCCAAAGCAGCAAAATCGAGGCGACAAGCAGCCCAAGCACCAATCCCGACCACAATCCTTCCGGCCCGAGGCCGAATCGAAACCCAAGGACATAGCCGGCCGACAAACCAATTACTAAGTACGACACTATCGCGATTCCCATTGGCACCATCGTGTCCTTTAACCCCCGCAATGCTCCGATAGCCGAAACCTGAATGCCATCAAACAGCTGGAAGACGGCCGCAAATCCCATTAGCACAGTGGCTATTTCGACCACAGGTGCGTTTGCAGCAGCGTTCAAGTCCAGGAACAGAGAGACGATCTGCGTCGGAAACAGCCAAAAGAAAATTGCCGTAACTGCCATAAATACAGTAGATAACCCTATCCCAACCAGTCCGGCGAGCCGAGCGCCCGCCTTGTCTGCCTGACCCGTTGCCACTCCAACGCGGACCGATGTCGCGATGCCAATCCCAAGCGGCACCATGAATGTCAAAGCCGCACACTGAATTGCGATCTGATGGGCCGCCAAGGCAGTCTTGCCGAGCAAACCCATCATGAGCGCCGTCGCCATAAACAGTGCAATTTCAACACCTTGAGAGACGCCGATCGGCAGCCCCAGCTTGAAGAGACGGTAGAGAAACGCCGTGTCGGGTCGGTGGAAATTTCGATAGCCGGCGTACGCGGCCAACTCCTTATTAAAAATAGTTACAGCTAACAAACACAGGCAGTTAAACGAAAAAACCAATGCACTCGCCCATCCCGTCCCCACCAAACCCATTTCCGGAAAACCAAGTTTGCCGTACATAAACGCATAATTCGCAATGACGTTGAGAAGAACGCCCACAAGCGCAATTGCGGTCGCAATCAGCGGTTTTGAGAGCGCCTCGACAAATCCACGCAGTGCGATAAAGATCAAGAAACCAGGCATTCCCCAAGACATGGCGTTCACGTACGCTTGGGCCAGGGCAACGGTGTCAGGCTCCTGCCCCATCCAAAGCATCAGCGGCCAGATACTTCGGACACTGACAACCATTGCCAGGCTCAAACCCACCGCCAGCCACAACCCCTGTCGAACGGAGCGGCCGATTTCTGCCGCATCCCCCCTGCCGAAAGCCTGCGAGACCATTGGCGAAACAGACGTTACGATTCCCATTCCGAGAATCATGTGCATAAAGAACAGTGTATTGCCAAGCGCCACTCCGGCCAATTGGTCCGGACCAAGACGACCAACCATCAGTGTGTCGACAAATCCATTTGCAACGCCCGAAACCTGCGTCACAACCACAGGAAGTGCCAAGACAATCGTGGTGCGAATCTCTTTCGAAAGATGGCTTGACAAGTGAACCGGCAAAATGATCGTGTCCGGAGGCAACACACAATCGTGGGAATATTTTTGAACTCCGAAGGTACGAACGCCGTTTGTAGCCGTTATTCGCGAAACTGTCCTGATAAACCACGTTATGAATAGACCACAAAACATGGTTGCGATATCAAGCTGGGGAATAAAATCCGCCAATGTCGGTATCTTTTCGCAACCTGGTCGCCCACGTGTCCGGGTATCCTATTTATCTCGAACGAACCGTGACCTGTTTACGGTCACGCATTCTTGAATTTCGACCTGACCGTTATCATCGTTAACTACAACGTCTGCGAGTTTCTTCGCCAGGCGTTGACATCCGTTGTCAAAGCATCGGATGGTCTCTCGGTTGAGACAATTGTCGTCGACAACGATTCGGCGGATGATTCCGTGTCGATGGTTCAGAAGCTGTTCCCGGAAGTCAAGTTGATAAACAACAACTTGAACATCGGATTCGGAAAGGCCAATAATCAAGCTCTGCGCCTGGCACGCGGACGTCACGTCCTCCTGCTGAACCCGGACACAATAGTTCAGGAAGACACGCTGCGGGTGATGATTCAGTTTCTGGACAACAATGCCAATGCCGGTGCAGTTGGTTGCAAGATTCTGAACCCTGATGGGTCATTCGCGCTCGAAAGTCGCCGATCGTTCCCGACGCCTTCTGTTGCGCTTTCCAGGATGACGGGCCTCAGCCGACTGTTACCAAAGTCACGACGCTTTGGTCGATACAACATGACGTACAAGCCGGTCGATGAAGTTTGCGAAGTTGATGCGCTTAGCGGGTCGTGCATGATGATTCGCCGGGCTGCTCTAGGGACTGCCGCCGAAGCGACAGGGCCAGAACTGCTTTTCGACGAGCAGTTCTTCATGTATGGCGAAGATCTTGATTTGTGTTATCGAATTCAGCAATCTGGCTGGAAGTTGTTTTACGAACCCGGCACACAGATCATTCACTACAAGGGTGAAAGCACGAAAAAGGGTGACCTGCGTTATGTCCGATTGTTTTATGGGGCGATGCTACTCTTTGCGAAGAAGCACTTTCGGGGTAGCAACGCAGGATTGCTGATTCTTGTCTTGAGGGGTGGAATATTCGCCCGAGCTGGACTGTCAGCAGTTGACCGATTGGTACGCCGACTCGCGCCTGCCCTGGCGGATTTCGCTATCCTCGCAGGCTGTTTTCTTGCGGCTGCTCTTTGGCGGTTCGGAAGTGGACAGGTACCCCAACGTTTGATCACAACCGTTGCCCCGGCTTTTGCACTGTCTACGGTTTCGGCACTGGCCCTTCTAGGTGCCTATCGCTTTGGCCAGCGGACAAAACTCCGGTACCCTCTGGTGGCGGCCGTATTCGGACTGGTGTCGATTGCCGCTTTGTCGTTCTTTCTGAAGCAGATTGCGTTCTCACGAGTCGTTGTCGGGATTGGGGCTGCTTCAGCGGCACTGCTTATGGTCAGCTGGAGGGTCATCTGGCGAGGCGACCGTGAACGCGCTCGGCGGGCCTTGATGGTTGGGCCGCGCGAAACAGCCAGACGGTTGTTTCAAATGCTTAACGACAATCCGGCGCCACCATTCGAACTGATCGGCTACGTAGAAACCAACCCTACAGGCACGCCTGACTCGGACAGACCGAAGAGCACCATAGGCATGGAAAGATCTATACAGTCAGACTTGAAACTATCGGGAGACAATGCGCTTCAGAAATCGGTTGACGATCACGCTGGTCCGAACGGGAGTGAGCCTCGTCTCGTCGGCCGGCTTCAACAACTTGCTGACGTGGCACGCCTCGAACAAGCTGGATGCCTGATCTTTGTCCCCGGGGCGTTGTCGAATGAGGAGATTTTTGGCTGGATGCAATCGTTGCGCGACCGGCCGCTCCAGTTCAAGATGCTTGGTTCAACTGAGTCACATGTTATTGGCAAGTCATCGATCGACCAGCTCTCTCTGCCTGCCCTCGTTGAGGCAGACCAGGCACTTGGTCTTACGAGAAGCAATATCCGCCATCGTTTTTTTGACGTGGCCGTTGCGGTGACCACATTGGCATTGTCGCCGCTTCTTGTGCTGGCAGGGCGCTTTGGAAATCGCCGTGCAGCCTTGCTGGCGGGCAGACTTGGGATGCTTCCATCGGTCGTCTCTGGTCGACGATCCATAGTCGGATTTGACGAACATACTGACTATCGTCCGCCGGCCAGACTCGGCATTAAGCCGGGGCTCTTCCCGATTTGCGATGCCGGCGAAAGCGCGACCGAACTCGATAGGCGGTATGGCTTTTACGCTGTCCGGCAGTCTGCCGGTATTGACTGGGCTATTATTCGCAAGCAACTGACAGCATAAGAGACGGTCAGATAAGGCCAGAACACCAGTCAATCCACCCGTACTGGCTTGGAAACGCCGACGGCTTATCATCTCTCTGTAGTGTCGATACCGAAGAGTATTGATCACTATCGAAAAATGAACGTATGCCATTGCCGCCGATTTCCGACCGCGTGAAGCCCGTCATCTTCGCATTAGCGGCATTATTCATCTCCCTTACCACGTCCCAGGCGACTAAGGCACAAGTACACCACCTTAAACCTCTTGATCTGAATCTTTCGATCACACAGGGCGGTTCTGTTGCCGAGACGATCCCTGCATTTAACAGGCTTGTTGTATCAATTACTGACGAGCCATTCGAGTTGGTCACACTTGAAATAGGGAACGCGCCTCTTCAAATTTGTGTGTCCACCGGTGACAACCACTTTCTTTCAACGCGCCCCGGCGAACTGATTTCTTCGTTGCCGTGTTTCAACAAAAGTCTCGAGACAAATATCGATCTCGGAACCGTTATCGACGGCTGGCCAATGGCGGTTGCGGATGGGTCTGTTCACTGGTTCTTGCCAAAGGAGTTTTCGCTCGGGCTGGGCAACTCAAGAGTAACGCGATTCAGCGGATTGCACACCGCCGGATCAAGCGTCGCTCCAGAAGTTGTGCACCTTGCCATTGTGATTGATCAAAATCAGAACGGCCAACTTGATGTTGACGAATACAGTTTTATGGACCTCGAGATTAATCGGGCACCTCGAACGACGGCACGTCGTGAACCGCTAGACGACGTAGCGTGCAAACAATTACTGTTGTCGGAAGCGGATCGGATCGAAACAGAACTGCTTCAACTTTCAACGCGATACGCAGAACGCCTCGGCAGTCATTTTTCAGCTGATCAGTTCTCCGGTGACACAACGGCCGTCCAGGAAACCCGCGGTGTCTTTACTATTCTGGCACGGGATCATTTTGAAGATATGTTTCTCCGCGTCAAGGGCACGCCTCAGCAATTCCGACGCACGGCCGCCATGCCAACGGCTGTTGCGTGCAGGAATGCGAACGACATCAAAGACACTGCTGATATCGCCATCGCCACCTACAGGCAGCTTTGGGAAGCCACACTCGAGTTGGCGTCAACAACCATTCGTGGTTGGAGAAAAGTCTACCACAAGCTAGGACAATAACGAGCAAGAGCCGCTTTTGGGGAAATCGCGCGACCGCCCACGACCGACCTATTTCGCCAGCAGGTGCGTGATCAAGAAGTCTGCGAGGCAATCAACTGCCGGAGAATTGGCTTCCGGTGATCGCAACAAACCGATGTGGGCTGGCTCAATTGCAGGAAACCCTTCGTCTTCAGAGAGGACCTGCATGTCTGGCAAGAGTGAAGAGCGCGCAAGAATTCCAATGCCCAGCCCCGCACTGACGGCGGCTTGCATCGCCGTTAGACTCACACTGCTGAACGCGACCCTCCATTCTCGACCGCGATCATCCAATGCACGCAGCGAATCGTCACGAAGTGGACACGGAATTTTCAACGGGTCAAGCACTAATGGAAGCGTGGTTTCCAGGTGCAGTTTGTAGGCCGGGTTTGCCGCCCACACATAGTCTTCGACCCAGAGCGGTGTTGCACGTCCGTCAGAGTAGGCAATATTGGCGACGGCAATGTTGACCTTGTTTTCGTTGATAAGGTCGGTGAGCTCGGGACTGGTGGAGATCTGCAACTCCAGACGGATCTTGGTACAAAGCCTGCCGAACTTGGTCAACAGGTCGACCAATGGACCCAGCGCTACCTCTTCGAGAATTCCGATCTTGACGGAGCCTTCGGTCTCAACCGACGCGAGCTTTGTTAACGCCAGTTCGTTCAATGCGAGAATTCGGCGGGCGTACCCAAGCAAGAGTTGGCCGGCTTCCGTGACGGCAAGTTGCTTTCCGTCGCGCGCAAAGATCCGCGTACCGACCTGCTCTTCCAATCGCTTCATCTGCATACTAAGTGCAGGCTGCGTTCGGAAGAGTTTTTCTGCCGCTCGCGTGTAGCTCCGCTCTTTGACGATTTCAACGAAGCTCTTTAGCTGATCAATGGAGAGGGTTGGTTCCATCCGGCCGGCACTGGTATTCGGTTAGTGTGGACTGTTTCGTCGATCGCCTCCTTTGAGGAGCCCCTATCTTCCGGGGTCATTCATAGCCTGAAATCACTCTTATGCATAAGAGTTCCTTATGTAATCAATAATTAGAATCAATTAGACTTATAGTTGGAAACTGCGATACATTACGTACCAGATTGGACGAGTGGCTTGGAGACTTGCCTCAGATTGAGGCGGATAGCCTATAGAAACACCACCGTCCATATATTTTTGTAATGCTTCCGCGGAGTTGAATGACCGATCGGTTGCGTCCCGCATTTTTTCGATTCCATGTCAAACATCTTGTACGGCAGCGAAGCCCGATGGAAGGTCATCGTGGCACTTGGCCTCGTTTACTTCATCTGGGGTTCAACCTACTTCGGGATTGCCGTTGCGATTCACACGATGCCGCCAATGCTGATGCTTGGCACCCGATTCGGAATCGCGGGCCTCGTCGTGTTTTCCTGGCTAGTGGCAACTGGCAGAAACAAGGCATCCGCCATACAATGGAAGAATGCGGGCATCGCCGGCATTCTTCTACTCGGCGTAGCCACGGGTACGTTGGCATGGGCAGAGCAGTACATTCCGTCTGGGCTGGCTGCTCTAATTGTAACGATTTCTCCGGTCTGGATCGTAACGCTGGATTGGCTTTGGAAAGGAGGTCCTCGACCCAATGCGCTAACCTGGGCTGGTATTGCCCTGGGCATACTGGGCATTGTGATTCTGATTGACCCGTTTCAAACAATGGGCGGCGACGAGATCAACATCCCGGCGGCACTGGGTCTCTTTGGGGGCTCGATCGCTTGGGGTGTAGGATCGTTACACGGACGCCATGCCGATTTGCCGAATGACCCATTCCTTTCGACCGCAATTCAGATGATGCTTGGTGGACTGGCTCTGACCGTTTTTGGTCTGCTTCGGGGAGAGCTTGCTGTAATCGACGTATCTGCATTTACCGCTGCCTCCATCGGAGCCTGGCTCTACCTGGTCGTTTTCGGTTCGATCGTCGCATTTACTGCATACGTATGGCTCATGCGAACGACTTCTCCGACTCTGGTCTCGACGCACTCGTTTGTAAACCCGGTCGTCGCTGTTCTGCTCGGATGGGCGTTTCTAAACGAAAAGCTTACCAGTACACTCTTCCTTGCAACGATCCTTCTTGTCGCCGGGCTAATTTGTATCAGTCGGGCAGGACAGCGCCGCAATTCGAGGCGAGACAATACAGATCTTCCACCGGACGATGACTCGCTTTGGCCACCGATAGCGAGCGCGCCCGGTCAAATGCGAGGAGCGGGACAGATTGTTCGACCGAGCCGAGCACGCCGTATAGCCCGTTCCGTTAAAGCAGTTGTTCGGGCGCGTGAGGCCGCTTGATCAGGAGACAGCGGCCAGCCAACGACCTTTCGTTTTACAAAACGGCCGATGGCGGCACGGGAAACTGCGGCTACATCAACGCTTTCAGATGGGCAACAACGGAGCGCCCGAGTGCTGATAAGTTGTACCCTCCTTCCAGGACAGATACGATCCGACCGTCAGCGTATTTATCGGCAACCTCAACGAGCCTCT
>CBDTVC010000017.1:0-13685 GCA_965363925.1 uncultured bacterium
AACTGGCGGTGTACATACTTGTTAGTACAGCTACTTTCGGCAGCTCAGCGTAAGGACAATCCTCTTCAAGCTGGACGGAGAAGTCGTCATAGTAGAAATCGGAATTATCGACACGCCACTCGGAGTTCTCCGCCTCGGTAAGGCCAACAGCGCCGCCCGCCGGACCATCGCCGATTATTGAAGCCAGCCCCTCGACCATCAGAAACATATTGCCGCCGCCATTATAGCGCAGATCTACGATCCAGTCGGCAGCACCGTCTTGCTGCAAGGCGCAAACGGCGCTTTGTATTTCGCGAGACATTGCATCGTTGTCACCCATGGGGAGTCCAACCAACCAAACGAACGTAACCGACACGTGGAGCAATCAATTCTGCAGCGAAAGAATATGCTTGACCGCTCTGAATTCTATTGTATACGCTCCAATCAATTCCCGAATGATGGTCCTTGTCCGGTCCACTGTAGAATGCAACTGGGCGATTATTATGGATGAATCTCGCATGTTCATCGCCCAGGCTCTCAAACAATAGATTCATTGCCGGCACCAGCCCAGAAACAGAATCGACGTCTCGCGAGAGATCATACATTTCGGTGCGGAGCGAATCCCAGTTTACCGAATTGCGATACATGGAAGCGCTGGCGGCGTGATCGATGGACGTATCAAGAACGTGCCTGATGTTGTCTGGAATCTGACCAGTGCAGCCGGTCGCCAGGAATAGGAGTGCAGGAAGGATCAGGCTTTTCATCTGTCGGGCAAGGCGCTTACTGGCAGGGAAGTTGTCGTCTCGAACGGGAATTGTGTTCGCATGTTGCAAGCACAATTCAGCGCGACGCGCCAGTCCGGAACGTTTGGTTCTGCGAACTACTCACCCTCAACGACCGATACGGCATTCCATACGCAAGGCGTCACCACGCCAACAGGTACCTGGTCTATCTACCGCAGGCTTACAGTCACCGAAGCCTCGCCGCCCTTAACGCTGCTGTATGTTACGGTTGCATCACCCGATCCGCGAATCAGGTATTCAATCGTGCGAGTTGAGTTGCCCGGATGCCCATTGCGAATCATGATCCGCGACAAGTCATGCTGGTCAATCAGATTGGTCGCTGACGGACGATACTTGTCCTCGACCCATCCAGCGGAAATAACTTCAACCTTCTTTCCGGTCACGGTAATCAGATCTGGGTTGACCACATTGTTTTCAGAGGCACGAGCTGTAATGGTCGGCGCAACCTTTGTGTTCTCAAGGTCCAATCGAACTTTGTAAACATCGCCACCCACCTTCTGCACGGTTGCCTTCCCGGCAGTCATCCTTGGCATTTGATCAGCCTGATAAAGTGTAAAGGCCATGTTGCGATGTGAAAGCTCTTCGTTCATAAAGCGCGGCGGTACTCGGCCACGCGTCTTCTTCCATCCGCCAAGTTCAACCGGCCCGTAATCAGGATGATCGTATGGCGCCCACTCAACGTATTGTTCGCCGAACTCAAGGTGATCGTCAAAAAATAAGCTCGACCGACGCGGCTCAATCGGATTCTCCGGGTCGTCCTGCTGCTCTTTCAGCTTTGGGCTGTTGAAGTATTGCCCGCCGGCCCAAAGCTCATTGGAGAATGAAATAATCCCAAGACCATCATTGGTCCAGTCGATGAATCCTCCATGGACGGTGTACAGGCCACTCCAAATCACGATGTAGTCGTAATAGGGCAACATTCGCTCACCATTTTTGCCGAGCTCGTCATAGACAGCGATGTCTTCCCGCGGATAAGTGCCTTGCCATTCAGCACCGGGACCTCGCAAGATCATCCCACCACTGTTGTGGTACGACTGCACGCCGGCGATGTTGGGGCGACTCATCAGAAAGTCGTTAACTGCGCGCGCAGCTGGAAGCTGGAACGGATAGTCCATCGACCCGCCCTGTATATAATTGGGCTGCCAATCCGCCGCCCAGTTTCGGTTCGGATCGTACCCACCTGGACCATCTTCATTGACACGCCCGTCACCGTCGTTGTCAATTCCCTCAGACCCAAGCATCACATAGTCGCCTTTCTCACCTGCCGGAACGGGCTCCAGCATCCGTGCATCACGATGGCTGATTCTGTGTGTGCCTTCACCAGGAACGTATTTTCGGATTCGATCGGTAACACCGTTTCCGTTTAAGTCGTCGGGCCCATCTTCGTCGTACAATCCGTCGTTGTCACTGTCAACAGGTACATGACCGGTTCTGGCTCCACCACCGGTACCTTCCATGAAGTATTGGCGTCCGTCCGGATTTACGGATGGAAGGATATAGAATACACGTTCATCAACAAGCCGGGTCACCATTTCATTGCGCCCGTAGTTCTCCATGAGATACCAGATTGTGTATAGCGACACTTCGCTCCCCTGGATTTCATTGCCGTGAACGTTTGCTTCGATGTACATCGCAGCTTTGCTGAGTTCAGGGCCGGTATCCGGATTGTTGATGGTCATCAACATCATGTCGCGGCCACCGTAGCTGGAACCGAGCGACTGATATTTCAGAAATTTAGGATAGGCTTTCTCCAGTGTCAGGAGATCCGCCTTCAATTCGTCGTAGTCATGCCAACGATTGAAATCGAGACGAACTTTGAACTTTGCATCAGACGCGGATTGGCCATTCGCCTGCGGCGTGCTGCCGGCGAGTGTTAGTACAATGACGGCGATGGTGGAGAGAAGAAAACGTTTCATGCTGAGTGTCAACTTTTAACGAACCAAGTTCTGTTTGAGGTCTTGCGCATCGACATCCGCCAGACGCGAGCGAAGTTGTCGGATCGGGCAACTGTTAACGCAGCGTGATTGTCGCTTCGTCCTTTCCCGCCTTTTGAGAAACAACCTTGAGTTTTACCTTATCGCCCCGCTTACCCGAGACGATCCACTCGTAGGAAGTTCGCTTGCCAGACCCTTCCAATGCCTGAAAAAAACTGGTCTTTGCAGCACCCGATAATAGTGCCTCTGGCTTAATGTCAAGCTGAACCATCGTCGGCTTCACGGAGCGAGACTCAACGCCGTGTGCAGATGCTGTTGGCAAGAACCCTGCGTTCTCAACTTCTGCCTCGATTCGGAAGACGCCTCCGCCATGATCAGTGACCTTTGTTTCTGCAATCCGAACCTGGGCGAACAATGACGCGATCTCCACTGCAAATGCACCTTGTTTTTGGCCCAGCGTCGCAATCATTTCAGATGGCGGGTTCGTGTACTCGTACGGTTTGAATCCGCCAATCTCTACAGAGCCGAGCGTTGGGTGGTCATACGATTCCCAGTCGATGAAGCCGTCAATGCCAGATGCATCCATCCACTTCATGAGGTTGACATCCACCGAAATATCCTTATCGGCGCCCTTTCCTTTTGCGCCAGACTTAGATGTCGCAGTCGAATCATCACTGGTACTCGTCGAATCGTCATCCTTTTTTTCTGCATTCTCTTCTGCATTCTTTTCTACGGCTGGCAATTCAGGAGCCCATCCCGGTGTCGAGAATGATGGCACGCCGAACTGGTAATACCCGTACTCGAAAAAAGACCCGGCAGGTTTTCGGATTCCCGGCAGCGTCTTCAGGCCAACGATCTCACCATACTTCTCGCTGACCAATTTGAAGTATTCCTGATCTTCCTTGTTGACTGTAGTCTCAGGTTTCCGTCCGGTGGAGGGGCGCCCTGTCCTACTTGACCCCTGTTGACCACCGCGAAAGAAACGGCGCCTCGGCGGCTCAACCACGCCGACTTTACGGGCATCCGTGTTGCTGTCATGCGCAAACATGAGGAGGTCCACGTCTTTAGCGGCAGTCAGTTCACCCTTACTGTTTGGAGCGTTTACAAGATTGTCGCTTCGGCCGTAGTTCAAAACAGCCGCGATGTTGCGATGAGCGATAACAAAGTCCATAATCGCACGCGTTTCGTTTTCGCTCACCATGTGCGGTCCGGCACCGACGGTGTAGTATGGATATTCATGCTGGAAATTTCGATCGACGTCGACGCCTCCCTTTGCATCCTCGTTGTAGAATCCGTCGTTATCGTTGTCTGTACCTTCCCAATAAACCTTGATTCCGCCCGACTCACCTTTGCTTGGGTCTGCCTTCTTAAGTAAACGTTCGTCAGTGGGGTCGAGCATCAATTCGCCCATTGAATCTGCGACCCGCATAAATGAAATCATCCCGTCGCCATTCAGGTCTTCAGGACCATCTTCGTCGACACGTCCATCATTGTCATCGTCCATCGGACGCATGTTGCCTGCTTGGCCGGTCTGGATTGCATTGAACATTAGTTCAGCGCCGTCCGGATTTGCCCGTGGGATGATGTAGAAGGTTGAATTGTCCAATCGCTCCTTCACGGCACTATCAGTCGCATAGTTTGACAGGAGGTAATCCATGACCTGAATGGCCAGTTCGCTCCCGACGAGCTGATTACCCTCCAGGTTGGCAACGATGAGCAGTGCGGGCCGGTCTGCAGGATCAGACTCTGACCGACTGCCGATTTCTACCATCCAGATATCTCGTCCTTCCGAAGATTTCCCGATTGACGAAACGCGCGCAAGGTTTGCGTAAGCGCCAACTTTTGCGGTAACAGCTTTTGTTAACGCGTCGTAGTTGTGATATCCGGGGATCGGGTCAACTGCGACCGGCATGGAAGCCGCATCGACCGTTGGAATGATGAACAGGGTCATCAGCATGAGCAGAGCCATGCAGCTCATGCGGGACGGGCAAAATCGTTGCATCGTGAATTTGTGGGTTTGCGACTATTGAGATCAGACTCAAAGTACGCACGCGTGACACAAAAAGTGATCACGCGGGCCAGCGGTATAGAAAGTCGTTTCGGGAGTGTGAAGAAGGCCACTTTGTGGCCAAAACTATTACACCTGACTTATCGGCGGATATACCGGATGGAGGGGAGCACTGCCCATTTGATCCAATTTCGGGGAATATTTCGTTCTAAACCTGAGTCGGGATCGGAGCAATTCTTTGCTATCCTTCCCTCGGCGAAGTATCGTAAGGTACCCATGGCCGCTTGCGAAGTCGCAAGATTCAGCCGCAAAAGCGACGAAATTGCCGGTCCCCAGGCCATATGAAGCAGACTTTCCCCAGACATATAAACGCCTTGAAGGATGTCGTGCGGTTTATAGACGAGTTTGCACTCGAGAATCTTTCGGGTGATGTTGTGCCCGTTGTCCAGCTTGTTGTCGAGGAAATATTCACCAACATGGTTCGGCATAACGCCGATAGTCCTGCGGATATTGAGCTCCAATTGTCGCGAATCGATGAAAGTCTGACAATTCAAATAACGGATTTGGAGTCGGATCGGTTTGATTTACGTGAACAGGCTGCTGTTGACGTTACTGCCCCTCTAAAAGACCGGAAGCCCGGCGGCTTGGGAATTCATCTCGTCAAACACATGGTTGATGAGATCCACTACCGTTACAAAGGTGGCGAAAGCATTGTCACGCTAATCAAGAAACTGTCGTAGAGAATGTTTGAGATTGATTACAACGATGCAGGCGAGATAAGAATCGTCGGCAGGCTGGACGCCTCCAGTTGCGAGGCGGCTGCAGATTTTTTCAAAGATGTTGGCCAGCCCTCCGTGGTGAATCTCGAAAAGCTTGAGTACATCTCAAGCGCCGGCCTTGGTGTATTACTCGCTGCCCAACACCGTTTGACGACGGAGAGCGGTAGTGGCTTGCGCCTCATTAAACTCACTAAGCACGTATCTGACGTGTTCCGGATTGCCGGTTTCGATCGTGTTTTTGAGATCGAGTATGGAGAATAGTTTGGGTGAACCAACTTTCTCGTTTTTGTCCTGTACTTAATTGTGACTGAATTAACGTGTCTAGCCCAACTGATCAGCAATTGGTAAGTCGTTGCCTCGATGGCAACCAACAAGCCTTTAGTATTCTGATTGAACGGTATCAAAAACCGATCTATAACCTGGCGCGCAAGACACTTACGGACGAACGAGACGCTGAAGACGTCACTCAGAATGTGTTCATGAAAGCCTACCAGAATCTCGCCACCTACAATCCGGACTTCAAGTTCTTTAGCTGGATATACCGGATTGGGATCAACGAGACTATCAATCTTGCAAAACGACGCAAGCCGTTTGATCCGATTGACGAAGCGGTTTCGCCGATCGCGGCTCATGTATCTGACACCGACACGGAGAAAGAGGTATTGGACAGCCTGATGTTTCTCAGTCCTGAAGACCGGGCTCTAGTGTTGTTGAAGCATTTTGAAGGGTTTTCGTATGACGACATCTCGTTCATAATGGATACGCCGACCAAGACAGTTAAGAGTCGTTTATACACTGCGCGGCAACGGCTTAAAGAAATCCTAATGCGAGAGCGGAGAATCCTCAATGATTGATGAACCGAGAATCCTGGAGCTTGTCAACGCCAAAATTGACAACGAACTTTCCGATACCGAGCGTCACGAGTTCCAGAAACTTTGCGAAACCAGACCGGACGTCGCCAAGCTGCATGACGAACTAAGTGCAGCTGTAAAAGGCGTTGAGTTGCTCTCTGCGTTCGACCCGCCCGCTGATCTTAAGGACCGCATCATGGCGGCGATTTCGGCGAAAGCGGTGGTGGCAGAGGACACCAGGCAGGCCTACACCAGCCCCAGCACTCCAGCTGCCCTTACGGGTTTTTTCGAATTACTCAGGTCCCTTTTCCAGCCCCGCTACGCCTTGCAGCTTGCTACGATCTTTGCCGGCGGCGTGCTAGTAGGCGGACTTGTCCTTTCAGGATTAGCTGGGGGAGGGTTGTTTGGAAGTGAAATTGATCCGGGAACCGTCGTCGGGACGATCGGCGCAGGTGATCCTTCTTCGCAGCCCGCAGGTGATCAAACAGACGCACCAACGGTGATTAACCTGCAGGGCGAACAGTACGTCGGGACCGTAAGCATAACAACGTCAGCTCGTCAGATTCAGCTGATTGTTGAAGGTTCGACGGAGCAATCAGCAGTGGTTGAGATACGATTTCAACCGTCAGTTCGGTTCTTTGGCTTATCCGATTCGGGGAGCTCAAAGGCCACAATGTTGACAATCGAACCAGAATTGATAACTGCAGAAATGAATGGCGAAGGGTCTTTAGATGTACTTTTTGAGACGCCGCGAGCTGAACAGGCGCAGTTTTTCGTCTATATCAAGGAAGGTGGCAAGGTCACGGCGCAAGAAGAAATCACGGTCCAATTGGACGATTGAGGTCCTTGCTCGCTGACTTTTGGCGATGCGACCCCTAAATACCGCACCTCACACTAAGAGAGTTGCAACTTTATCCAACTTCCGTAGCTCGCTGCTGTAATTCTCGCAAACGCCCAGCATAAAGGTGCAAAACTTTATCGAAGCCGGTTAACGCTCAAAACGTTGGCTTTGACCCCAATCTACACTCGCATCGGAGGTAACAAAATGAAACGTAAACCACTCTTCCTAATAGGGACCTTGTTGGTTGTCGCCGGCATAGTTCTTTACACGACAGGTTTTCCAAACGTCGGTGATGTAAGTGGAACGATCGGGGGTGCGGATAAGGACAAGATCAAAGGTGTCCAGCAAGCTGATCGCGACGTCTCTTCGCAGATGTCTTCCGACGACGTAGTGCTTGGCGATTCGGAAATTGCAGCCCTGTTCCAAAACGACAAAATCCAGGCGCTGATGCAGAACAACGTTTTCCGCGAAGCAATGGCAACAGACGCATTTCGCGAAGCACTGGCCACGGAATCGTTCCGAGAAGCGATGGCAACGGAATCATTCCGTGAGGCGTTGGCTACCGAAGCGTTCCGTGAAGCTCTAGCAACGGAGTCGTTCCGCGAGGCACTTGCCACGGAGTCATTCCGTGAAGCACTGGCAACAGAGTCTTTCCGGGAAGCACTGGCAACGGAGTCCTTTCGTGAAGCGCTAGCAACGGAATCGTTCCGTGAAGCGATGAAGTCAGAAGCGTTCCGTGAAGCACTGGCCACTGAGTCTTTCCGCGAAGCCATGGCTACCGAAGCCTTCCGTGAAGCACTTGCAACCGAAGCATTTCGCGAGTCGATGGCGACCGAAGCATTCCGCGAAGCCCTGGCAACCGATTCGTTCCGCGAAGCATTGGCGACCGAAGCGTTCCGCGAAGCTCTGGCCACAGAGTCGTTCCGCGAAGCATTGGCGACTGAGTCTTTCCGCGAAGCGTTGGCGACCGAAGCGTTCCGTGAAGCACTGGCTACTGAGTCTTTCCGTGAAGCACTGGCGACAGAGGCATTCCGTGAAGCACTTGCTACCGAGTCTTTCCGCGAAGCACTGGCGACCGAAGCGTTCCGCGAAGCCTTGGCCACTGAATCTTTCCGCGAAGCACTGGCAACAGATGCCTTCCGCGAAGCATTAGCTACTGAATCTTTCCGCGAAGCGATGGCGACCGAAGCAATGCGAGCCATGCAGTAGTCCGCAGTCTGGCGCTCAAGCCTCCTTACGATGAAACTCTCTCCTCAGTAGTCCTATTCGTGAGGCGGTGGAAGGCGCCCGAAACTTGACGCAGGTCATTCATGTCAATCCGATTCACCCTGGTCGTAGTCTTGCTTTGCTTGACTACGACCAGGGTTTTTGCGCAGTACAACTCAGTTGAGACTGAAGACGTAAGCCTGGTGTACGTCGGAAGTCTACAATCGTATCTCGTCCCTCAGATCATTCGCAGTTTTCAGAACTCGCTCGAGTTCCACGAAGACTTTTTCAATTACGTACCGTCGGAACGAATCAGCGTCCTGACGCACGACCTCTGGCACTACGGGAACGCAGGCGCTCGTCCCGTTCCGCACAACAACATCACAGTCGGGATTGCTCCCTACGCCATGTTGTACGATGCCAGCCCCGGCAACGAACGAATGAATTCGTCGATGAACCACGAAATGGTTCACCTGGTGACCACGGACAAAGCTTCTCGTTCTGATCGATTCTTCCGAGCGGTGTTTCAAGGCAAGGTTAATCCGAATCCGGAGCAGCCCGTCACAATGCTGTACAGCTATCTCACAACGCCGCGTTGGTACACACCTCGGTGGTATCTCGAGGGAATGGCCGTGTACATGGA
This sequence comes from uncultured bacterium, assembly GCA_965363925.1. Classification (GTDB taxonomy): domain Bacteria; phylum Bacteroidota; class Rhodothermia; order Rhodothermales; family JABDKH01; genus JAGQWL01. The sequence continues at coordinate 9,045 of CBDTVC010000017.1, forward strand.
GACATGGATGAATGGCGGATTTGGTCGAGCCATCGGCGCGTACGATGAGATGGTGTTTCGGACAAAGGTCCGGGACGGCGCCTACCTTTACGATGTCGTCGGCCTTGAATCGGAAGGCACAACCGTTGATTTCCAGGTTGGGGTAAATTCTTACCTATATGGAACCCGTTTCGTCAGCTACCTCGGCTACACGTATGGCAACGAGAAGCTAGTGCGTTGGTACAATCGGGATGACGGCAGTGCACGCTATTTTTCGCGACAATTCCGTAGGGTCTACGGCCTGTCTCTCGAAAAGGCTTGGGGTGATTGGTTAACCTGGGAGCGTGATTGGCAGGAAGAGAATCTTGCACGCATCCGCCAGCAACCAACGACCTCAGCGCGCCGTGTGTCTACTCGGGCGCTTGGTTCCGTTTCCCGCCCGTACTTCGACGAGATGACGGGCCAACTATTTGTTGCAGTCCGCTACCCGGGACAGGTGGCGCACTTGGCGAGTATCAACATCAAAACGGGTAAGCTCAAACGGATAAAAGACATCACTGGGCCGTCTGGCTTTACGGTTACGTCCTTGGCGTTTGACGCTGAGAACAGAACGCTTTTCTACACGACGAATAACCGCAACTGGAGAAACCTGCTTTCTTTGGATATCGAATCAGGGAAAACGGAGCTTCTCATTAAAGATGTCCGGACGGGTGATCTTGTCGTGAATCCTGCCGACAAGTCTCTGTGGGGCGTTCGCCACTTTAACGGGTTGTCGACCATCGTTCGCATTCCCGCTCCCTACGACGAATGGAATCAGATGTACACGTTGCCGTACGGCGTTGATGTATTCGACCTCGACATATCCCCCGACGGGTTAACGTTGATCGGTTCAGCGGCAGACGTGTCGGGTGCACAACAGTTGGTTTCGTTAAAAACAGAAGAGTTGCTGGACGGCAAGCAAGAGTACAGTGTCCTGTTTGACTTTGGGAAATGGGCGCCAGCCAATTTTGTATTCAACCCCGACGGCGACTACATATTCGGTACGTCTTACTACTCGGGAGTGTCGAACGTCTATCGCTACAACGTTGCCGAAGAAGCGATGGAACCGCTAAGTAACGTCGAGTCTGGATATTTTCGACCCATGCAGATTACGGCTGATTCGCTACTGGTATTTGAATTCACTGGCAATGGATTGCTACCAACACTGATTCCAAATCAGGTCCCGGAAGCCGTCAGTGCTATTCATTTGCTGGGAAACGAAATTATCCGGAAAGATTCAACATTGAAGTCGTGGGCGGTGGGATCGCCTGCCCGGTTTGATGTCGACGCGATGACGACCTCCACCGGAAAGTACGTACCTCTGAAGAACCTGAAATTGGATTCGTTCTATCCCATTGTTGAAGGGTACAAGAATCTTGCAACGGTAGGGATGAGGGTGGACTTTTCTGATCAGCTTGTTTTCAGCAGACTTTCGCTAAAGGCATCTTACGCCCCGGCACCCGGTGTGTCGGATATAGAGCGATTTCATGCCGGACTGAAGTTCAACTATCTGAATGTAGCGCTCGAAGTCAAACACAACGAGTCTGACTTCTACGATTTGTTTGGGCCAACGCGTGTGAGTCGGAAAGGCAATTCGGCCTCGCTGCGGTACAAGAAGAATGTTTTGTTTGACGAGCCACGGACGGTTGATTACACGATACAGGTAGCTGGCTATGCGAATCTTGAGACGCTTCCGGAGTTTCAGAACGTCGAAGCCAGCTTTGACAAACTGCTCGCAGCAAGCGCCAGCCTGAACTACGTGAACCTTCGTAAATCGCTTGGAGCAATTGACAGCGAACTTGGGGTCACGGCGTCGGTGGCGGTCCGATCCAACTTCGTAAACGGGGACGCTTTCCCGAGAGTAATTGGCGAGGTCAATCGTGGATACTTGCTTCCGATCAATCACAGCTCGTTCTGGCTGCGAGCGGCGGCGGGAAAATCTCTTGCAAACGATACCAGCGACCCGTTTGCTGAATTCTATTTCGGTGGTTTTGGAAATAACTGGGTTGACCATCTATCCGTCAAGCGATTTCGCGATGCAGAAAGTTTTGCAGGCGTAGCGATCAGTGAAATAAGCGGCGCAAGTTTTGGAAAGGTACAGGCAGAACTGGTTTTACCTCCGCTTCGATTTAAAAGTGTGGGTGTGCCGAGTTTGTACTTGCGATGGCTCAGTTTATCATTGTTTTCGTCTGCTATCGTCACTGACTTTGAAGCAGAATCCGATCGTCGCGAATACGGAAACGTTGGTGCTCAATTGGATCTGCGACTGGTGACCGTGTCCCACCTGAATTCAACGATCTCGGTGGGCTTTGCCCTTGCTGCAGAACGTGGCGAGTCGCGAACGTCAGACGAGTTTATGTTCTCGGTAAAGATTTTCTAGCGGATGGGCGGATTGAGACTACTGCTTGAATTTTCGTTGAGTGTCCTACCCGTTGTGACGTTTCTGGTCATGCTGGTTTTTCTTGATAGCTACAAGCTACTGAGATTCAGAAACGTGGTGGCCGCAATAGTGGCCGGCGGTGTTGTTGCACTGATCTGCTACTTCATCAACGTGCCATTGCTGCAGAGTGAAGTGGCCTCGCGTCAGGCAACTATCCGTTATCTGACACCTCTGGTCGAAGAGATCGCCAAAGCACTTGTGTGTGTAGCGTTGTTTCGACGAAATAGAATCGGCTTCATGGTGGATGCCGCCATCTATGGTTTTGCGGTAGGGGCAGGCTTTGCGTGTATCGAGAACATCTACTACTTGCAGGCAGGCGCTGATGCCGGTATTGCAACCTGGATTGTCCGCGGCTTTGGGACTGCGATCATGCACGGTGGTGCAACAGCAATCTTCTGTGTTGTTACGCGGTATTGCCTGGATCTCTGGTCGAAGAAGCCTGTGCTCGCGTTGATACCTGGTTTGTTGCTGGCGTATATCCTTCACAGTGCGTACAACCATTTCATCTTGCCACCGGTTCAATCCGCCCTCATCATTCTGGTGGTATTGCCGATTGTGTTCTACATCGTATTCCAGCAGAGTGAGCGGTTGACACGTGACTGGCTTGGTGTCGGATTTGATATGGACCAGGAGTTGCTTGGTTTGATACTGGCGGGGGAAATCTCGGATTCCAAGGTTGGGCACTACCTCGAAGAGTTGCAGCTCCGGTTCCCGGGTGCTGTTGTTGCCGATATGTTATGTTGGCTTCGGATTCATCTCGAACTTGCAATAGAAGCGAAGGGTTTGATGTTAATGCGGCAAGCTGGCTTCCCCGTAAAGTCGAGCGATGGAGCGGCGGCGCAATTCAAAGAGCTCCAATACCTTGAAAAAGCGATCGGGAAAACGGGCCAAATGGCGATAGCCCCATTTGTTCACACCAGTAACAAAGAACTCTGGCAAATGCACATGCTGAGTTGAGCCATCTCTTGTGGCCAAGCGGCTTGGTCAGATTGATCGCTTGACAGCCGCTTCATGCGGCGTAATCGCGACGCCCGTATTTCTTGCCTATATTGCCCCCGGATCGACATGGTTGGAGTTCGATGGTTCGGCTCGAGATTGATCAGATCGGTCATGAAGCAACCAACACCGCGGTCGCCACTAGTGCCTCCGGTCGCCAATTCTGACACGCTCGTAAGCGAAAAGGCGGATGGTCTGAGTAGGCTCCCGTAAATCGGCAAATGCCAAACAAGCAGTAAACAGCAAGACAACAAAGCCATGAACATTGAGGAGTTTCGAGATTACTGCATGTCAAAGAACGGTGTCACTGAGTCGACGCCGTTTCCCAAGGCACCCGATGTTCTCGTATTCAAGGTTCAGGCGAAAATGTTTACGGCAACAAGCATTGATTCGTTTGACGGGTTCAGCATAAAGTGCGACCCTGAAACGATTGATGAGCTTCGCGCCGAATACGATGCACTGGTAGAGCCGTCTTACTTCAGTAAACGGCACTGGAGTACGGTCTTGAACAACGGTTCCATTCGAGACTCCGTCCTTTACGAATGGCTGGATAAGTCATATGACCTTGTTGTCGCGAAGCTTCCGAAGAAAGTTCGACTTGGCCTCCAAGATGCCGACGAGTAGATTCGGTAGGTTGCGAGCTCCAATGGTTGCCAGCTGACTTCCCGTGCCGTCGAGCGACGGGGCGGCGATGCATTTCAACGGGCCCCACGACTTTGAACAGTCGTTGCGGGTAGATCTGATGTCGCCTAGCTGTACTGTCACGCCTAGTCGTAGCGCAACGACTTGACAGGATCAGCCAATGCTGCACGAACCGCCTGTGTACTCACGGTCGCAAGCGCAATTGCCAAAACGACGACCGCAGCCATACCGAAGATTCCGGGTCCTAGCGTGATCCTGTACGCAAAGCCCCCAAGCCATTTGGTCAGGCCAATCCACGTTAGGGGGGCCGCTGCAAGGAATGCGATTCCGACCAGCACCAGGAAATCTTTCGAGAGTAGTCCTACAATGTTGGGGACGGATGCGCCAAGAGCTTTTCTGACGCCTATTTCTTTCGTTCGTTTCTCCACCGTAAACGACGCTAGACCAAGCAGGCCCTTTAGACGTTCGCTCTACGCATATACTTGCCAATGCAACACATTCCACTTTAATCTGCGCAGCTACGCTGACAGTGCATCTTAAAGTAA
>CBDTVC010000018.1:0-13509 GCA_965363925.1 uncultured bacterium
GCTGTTTTGCATTCGCCAGGTGGAGCGTGTAAAATTTGGGCAGGACTATCGCGCGATGCTACATACCGCTACTAATATCGGCCCGACCACATTAAAATGAAGCGGTAAAAAAGGTAAAACTGGGTCGTGGATGCTTGTATTGACGCTAACGAGCGACTTTCTACTGGTCTTGAAACGACAATTTGCCTAAAGGCCTGTGCGGATCAAAATAGGCCAAGCTTGCTCGCTAAGGGCATGGCGGCGGTCCATCATGGATGAATAATCTTGCAGGACCCGTGTTTCGCGAATATGGCAATCGTATGTACGCTGGGCCCCAACTACTTGGTGCCCCAAACCCCGTACGCCGGAGACCGTTTCCGCTGCAGCCTGGGGTCTCTGGGTGCTACTCTAGCCTTCTTTTCAAAGACGCCTCGACGGTCGAGTATCCGTCTATTTCGAAATGTTGGACGCGTATCGAATGTCGTCCCCCAAGTTCGAGTGGGATCAACGCTTGACGCGGTGGATGATACGTCCAGTCATCATGAACGAGCTCGTCATCAATCCATACGCGCACTCCATCATCGCTCGTCAGATCAAGCCAATACTCTCCGGTTGGCACCTCAAACGAGCCCTCGGCCACTGTAGCGAAATGGTCGGCTGAGACGGCCTCATTGGGGGCACCATACCACTGATAGGCAAGGGCATCCGTTGCCTCGCTGTAGGCAGGCGATTCGGAGAGAAGCGTCTCGAATCCTTCTGCATTTGTACGCGGATCAGTCGAGTCGTCGTAGTTGAAGAAGTTGATCTGCCAGTCGATCGGTGCGTGGAAATACTCGTAGGCAAAACGGAACGGAGAGCCTTTCTCTGTCACGCTGCCAAATCGGTCTACGACTTGTTCACCAACAAACTCACCAACAAGATTGATGTCGACAGCCCGGCTTTGAGAAAGCCATACGTGAATCGAATCCCCCGTTTGGCCGCTTGTTTGCGAAACTGAATCCACCCCGGCCGTTTCGACGAGCTTCCATTCGCCATGTGGACCAAGCACGCTAAGGTGCTGGATCCTCTCGTCTCTGTCTGGTGCTGGCCAGAACGCCGGCGACAGATAATCATACGGCCCCCATTCGTCGATCCGCATAGACTTGCGGCCAGTTAACTGGTTAGATGGTATTTCAGGTACATCAAGTCCAGCTATAACATCGGGCGCGTAGCGAGTAGGGTCACCGGAAAGGTGTTTGGCGCGATCCGTTCCAAAAAGGTTCTCCACGGCGACAACACCGTCGCCTTCAACAATCAATTCACTCGGTGTATTGAACGAAGAAAACGCGTTGAACTTGAATGAAGCGGAAGTCGAGTTAACGACACGCAGCGTTTTAATGGATCCGTTAAACGAATTGCCGCGGACGTTCAGGCCGTCGGTTTGTGACACATCGATCGGGACCAAGACATCCGTAAACCGGTTGCCGGCGACTACATACTTTTCACTATCAACGTTCCGATTTTTTGAATAGCCCCAGTCGGCGGGTTGGGATTCTCGCTCCCAGATCCTGAGTCCAATCTCTCCACCCGTGAACTGGTTGTCTTCGATCGTAATCCGCTGGCCATGCTCAATGGCAATGTGCTCGGCGTTGCCGGCAAAGTCGTTTCCGAGAATCGCGGTGTTGTACGAGTAGCCACCCCAGATGCCGTGCCAGCAACCATGAATTTTGTTGTTGATGATCACATTACGGCTGAATGTTACCTCGATACCGTTCGTAGGAGCAAACGAAAAGTCGTTGCCATAAATCATGTTGTCGTTTGCTCCGCCTTCGCCCGTATCCATCGTCGACTGACCCGCCCAAAGGAAGAGGCCGTCACCTGAATGCGTGGCCGAGTTGTAAGCTATCGAGTTGTCGTTTGACTGCTCATACAAAAGGAGAGCAGCGGAGTCCTGGCCGCGGTTGTACACACCGTGGCTGTAACCACGTACGTTCCAGTCGAGCCGATTGTGCTGGATCTTATTGTGACTGCTGCGATACAGACCGACTCCGATGCCGGAATTGAACGTAATTGAGTTGGCAACAATCACCGAGTGATTCACATTGGTGAGCATAACGCCATTTTGGCCTCCCGAAACCGTCACGCTGTCGATCATGAGGGAGTCAGCGTCTCTTACGTAGATCGCCGCTCCGAAACGCATCCACTCGTCGTTTTCATTCTGATGATAGCTCATCCAATCATCGATATGTTCTCGTTCGATTGTACTCTTAAGCCGCTGCCGGTAATTGTAGCTCAAGTCACTGTTCGTGATTCGCAAACGTGTCGATTTTGTCGCCCAGATTCCAATCTTGTACCCCCGGACCTTGAGGTTGCGGATCGTTATGTTGCTGCCTTCGACTCGGATGCCAGTTCCATCGAATAGGTCCGGTCGTGGAATCGAACTAGATTGTTCCGTCGATGAGACGCTTCCGATCAGTTCAGCTCCCTGGAAATCGACCTCGATGTTGTTTCCGACGATGCTGATAGCGCCGGAGCTGTCTGCCGCGATGTGGTATTGTTGTGGTTCAACAAGAATTGACCTGTCGATAACCATTCCTTTCGTCAAGAGGACAGCATCTTGAGCGTACGCATTCTGGACCAGGAGCACCGTGAAAATGGCAGCCGCAACTTTTAGAAAGCCTTTGTTAACGTGCTTTAGTTCAACGATAGAGCAGATGTGTGTCCAGAATAGTTTGATCCGGGCGTACTGATGCATGTCGGACTAATACTTAATTGAGTGGTTTGTGGCAGGCGGTGTTAGCGCCTCATGGCGATTTCGTTCCCTGCATTTACTTCGAGCGGCCGCGGCGCACCCGCCCGACAAGCTCGCGAAGGAGTATCGCGACTCCGGTCGGAATTGTTGTAACCGCAACCGCTTCGGGTCGTGGTTCAAGGTGGATCATGGAAAAATAGAACAACACGATCAACACGGCGAGCCAGATCCCCGCTCGACGACTTGGAGTATGGCTCAATCCCTTGAGCTGAATCCAGATATTCGCCACAAGGGTGAGGACGGCGAAAAGAAGGGTGTAGTACTGCCAGTAGAGGGCGCGGTCAGCGTCGGGGTTAGAAAATACGACCGTCCATAATGAACTCCGCATGACCTCGAACAAGCCAAGGTACACCGTCCACTGAAATACGGCGAGAAGAGTGCCAAAAAGAAAAAGATGCAGTGGTTTTCGCTGGGACATGGCTCGTTCAATCTAAATTTGTCGTGCGTCAATCAATTGCACGGCGCCACGGCAGTTGATGCTAGTCCCACTTCTGAACGCTGGAAATGTCTGGCATGCCGTAGTCAGCACCGTTCCATCCGTCGAGTCCATCCATCCTAAACGTCCAAAATCCTGTTGACATGTCGGAGACCGCGATGAGCCCGTCTTCATTACGGAAGTCGACGCCAAAAGCGCCGTTAATTACCTCGATCCAGTCGTAGGTAGGCGGCCCGATGTATGTGTCGTAGTAACCCACTGTTTTTGGATTGAGTGGATCTTCCAGGCTGAAGATCTGGAGTCCATCCAGGTATCCTGATACAAAAACGTAAGGCCATCGGACTTCATGGTTATGAACTAGATTTTTCCAATCAGCAGTCCATGCCGAGATTGGATTTCGGATGTTCTGCGATTCACCATCAAGTGCGGGCTTGAGATCAAAGATCCGAAGAGGCGAATATTGGTATTCAGCCTCTGCAACAGCATAGCGACCATCTGGACTTGGGGTAAACGTGTGACCCCAGTCAACACCCCGTATCCCGGTTAGTGAAAACTCAAGCTCAGGGTTATCGAGGTCTGTGATATTGTAGACGTAATAGCCTCCGGTCCCGCCACCATAGAATCGGTCTTGCTTTGTGTCTGGGTGCCAGGCGGCGTACAGATCGTGGTACGAGGTACGACGATTACTTTCGCCGGGAACTTCAGGTAGCGGTACTTCGGCAATGAGACTGTTTGCAACATCGCCGCTGGCTACCCTTTCAAGATCGTAAACGTTTGCCCGCCCCGTCCGCGTTGTTGTCAAGAGTAATGGTTTCCCGTTCGAATGTTTGTAGATAAAAATATTGTGGAAGCCGCCGGGGAAGTCGGGGTTTTTGATTCGGGCAACTTCTTTCACCTTCGACGCGTCGGGCAGTCCAGTCACATCAAAAACGACGGCGCCCAAGTCACTATCCGGTCCTTGCGGAAATTCGAAGGATTGCACAACGTAATACCGTCCTTTCGACTTGAAATATTTCACGTCCATGCCGCCGCGATTCAGATGTAGATCCTGGTCGGCCAGTCGCCATTCAAGCAACAGCTTCGGATTGGCAGGGTCGCTGAGGTCGATGATGTCCATGCCCTTGGGGCCCTCGTTCAGTATTGAGGCCCGGCCGACGTATGCGAAGGGGCGCGACACCTCTTGTTCCAGCTCCATATCCGTCACGGTCATTCGACCGCCGAGTTGGAGATGGCCCTGCACGTGAATATTGTCTGATCCACGATCAAGCGCAGTCCACTGTGCACTTGACGTGCTGGACGGAACGAAAGCGAGCAGAAGAAGCAACGGAAGGAGAGTCGGGCGCATCGATTTATGACGACGGTGTGTGAATGAGATAGTGCAGAATACGATGCGCGTGACAAGCCTGGCAAGCGTTTCGGCAGAGAGCGTTCGGTTTTAGAGCGATTTGCCTGCACAGATACCCAAAGAGGTTACCGGCACGAATGCCTTTGGACTGCTTTTGTGCCATGGATTAGCTTGTCAGCGGGGTTCGAGGGAGTCATCCGCCCCGGGCAGCGGCGGCCCATACAATGCGTCGTTTGTATCGGGCTCGTTCCATATCCAAGGCTACAACGATTCTGAGCGCCACGATTCGACAGTGTCGAAGGCTTCATTCAGAGGTGGTAACCGGTCGCCATGGTGCAGTCCGCCCAGGTTCGCGGATTTGCGCTCCGGTGCGTCCGGTGGCTGCATCGCCAATCTCGGCGCGGGCGGTTTCGGCCAGTGCAAGCAATCGCCTTACCTGTTCAGGATGATCTGCGGACACATCGGTGGTTTCGCCGATGTCGGTCTCGAGGTCAAATAATGAGAGTTCAATTCGCCGACTCAAGTACGATCCAACGGCCCCACCGTTTTCAACAACGCCCCCGTCTACGCTGTTATAGTTGTGAGGGAGGTGGAGCTTCCATCGTCCGCTCCGGACTGCCTGCAAGTCGTTGCCTCGGTAGAAGTAGAAGTGCTCCGCCGTGTCCTGTTTCGATTTACCTGTAAAAACGGGCCATGCATTCGCTCCGTCGATAACCGTTCCGTCGAGGAGATCTGAGCCAAGAATTGCCGCGAGTGTGGGGGCGAGATCGATTGATCGCACGACGGCGTCAGACGTGACGCCCGCCGGAATGTGGCCCGGTAGCCTAACTATTGCAGGCACTCGTTGTCCACCTTCGAATGAAGTGTCCTTTCCCTCGCGTAGCGGTCCTGCAGAGCCGCCATGATCGCCAAAGATCAACCACGGTCCGTTGTCGCTGGTGAAGATGACGAGGGTATTATCCGCGATTCCCTGGTTTTCGAGTTCTGATAAGATTTCGCCGACAGACCAGTCAATTTCCTGAATCACGTCGCCGTACAGGCCATTGGCACTGGATCCGCCGAATGCAGGTGAAGCATATATCGGCACGTGGGGAAACGTGTGTGCCATATACAAAAGGAACGGGTTGTCTTTGTTCGTTCGGATAAACGAAAGAACTTCCTCGGTATAGCGCGGCACGAGTTTGGACTGATCTGGCTCCAATTCGATGACGGTGCTATCGCGAATCAAAGGTAGCGGGTCGAAGCGAGAAGCATTGGGACGCGGATTGTTCTTCGGATCCGGGCTCATGTCGTTCGAATACGGGATTCCGAAATAGGAGTCAAACCCGTTGTTCAACGGTAGAAATTTCGGGTGGTCGCCGAGATGCCATTTGCCGACGGCGGCGGTTGCGTACCCTTTGTCCCGGGCGATGTCGGCCAGTGTAACTTCGTCGGGATTAAGACCAATTGGCGCATACGGAAACAACACTTGCGGAATGCCAACGCGCTGTGCATACGCGCCCGTCAACAGGGCAGCTCGAGACGGTGAACATCCGCTCGAAGCGACGTAAAAATTTGTGAATCGCATACCACCGGCGGCAAGGTTGTCCAGGTTCGGCGTTGCAAATCCAGTTGCACCATACGATCCGATATCGGCGTAACCGAGATCGTCGGCAAGAATGATTATTATGTTTGGAGCTTCACCTGCAGGGAACGGACCTGGTGAAGAGCAGCCACCCAGCAACAGAAGAAAGCCAGAGACAATCGCCTTCGCGAAGCGACGTTTATTCGATGCGATCTGTATAGTTGCTGGTCGATGGTTCAAATCTAGGAGCATCGTTGAGGGTGGAAAACAGCGATTCGTTTTAGAGCGTGCCGGAGTGAGAGGCACGTCAGGAGGTTTTCGGGATTCGACGCTTTTGGTCAAAGGGGTCTGGTTCAGGATGCGACGTGGAGCGAAGATAGAGGGTTAATCGTGAGTTCAACGAAACGAAAGCGATGATTCGGACCCGCTAGTCAAATTGCGTGGGAATTCATGGCCTGTCCCCTGAAAAGGTTTTCATGTACGTAAATCTGCCGTAACTTGGACGTTCGCACCGAATTGGCGTTTTGTGCCGAGTTACAACGGCGCCGGAAGAGTTACTTCCGTGATTAATGCTATTCATCACGTTGATCCCCAAAAATCGTATCCGCAACATGAGTCGAAATCAGTCATTTCTTGATCAGCAGATTTTCCGATTCTTGACCAGAATTCGGTTAGACGTACTTGTGGGGCGTCGCTTGTCGTCACGGGGTATCTCAACAACTCGATCCTTGCTGCCAGTTTTGCTCGTCGCTACCATGATCGGTGTGATTTCTGGCTGTGATCGGAGCATTGAATCAAGTGGACCGGTAAACGTCGCCACACCGAGCGTGTGGCCCATGACCGGTGGGGTGCCACTGGACTCTATCATCGAAGCCCGTGTCGATTCAGTCATGGCATTGATGTCGGTCGCAGACAAAGTGGCACAGACTATTCAAGGTGATATCAATTCATTGACGGTTGAAGACGTTCGTGAGTACCGATTGGGATCGGTTCTCAACGGTGGAAACTCAGCCCCGGGCGCGAACAACAAAGCTCCGGCGCCAGAATGGTTGGCACTAGCAGATCAATTTTACGACGCGTCCATGGATGTCAGCGGCGGACGCTTGGCGATTCCGATTCTGTGGGGAACCGATGCCGTTCACGGCCACAATAACGTGGTTGGTGCAACCGTGTTTCCTCACAACATCGGACTCGGCGCCATGCGGAATCCGGAACTTGCTGGGCGGATCGGAGCCGTCACGGCGCTTGAAACCGAGGTCACGGGTCAGAACTGGACGTTTGCGCCAACCCTTGCGGTAGTACAAGACGACCGATGGGGTAGAGCGTTTGAGGGCTATTCTGAACATCCGGAGGTTGTTGCTTCGTACGCCCGTCCAATGGTAGAGGGGATACAGGGTGTCGTTGGTACCGATGGATTTCTCGGAGCAGGTAAGGTTATATCATCTGCAAAACATTTTCTGGGCGACGGTGGAACCGTGAATGGAAAAGACCAGGGAGACAATGTCTCTTCAGAAGCGGATATGCGAGACATACACGCTGCCGGCTACATAGAAGCTGTCCCGGCGGGTGTGCAGACCATAATGGCTTCGTACAATTCGTGGTACGGAAAGAAGATGCACGGCAACAAGTCCCTGCTTCAGGATGTCCTGAAAGATCGCATGGGCTTCAATGGATTTGTTGTTGGTGACTGGAACGGCCACGGACAGGTAGCTGGTTGTGAACCGACGGATTGCCCGGCCTCTTTCAATGCGGGTTTGGATATGTTTATGGCGCCGGATTCGTGGCGTGACTTGTATACGAACATGCTGGCGTCCGTCGAATCGGGCGAGATTTCTATGGAGCGACTGGACGACGCCGTCCGGCGAATTCTTCGCGTCAAGTTCCTGGCTGGCTTGTTTTCTGGGCAGCGGCCATCGGATCATGCCAATGCAGGCAAGTTCGAATTGCTGGGGGCACCAGCTCACCGTGCGATCGCTAGACAGGCTGCCCGCGAGTCGCTGGTACTTCTGAAGAACACAGGAGTCTTGCCGATCGCCGCAAATGCAAACGTGCTGGTTGCCGGCGACGGCGCGGACAATATTGGCAAGCAGACTGGTGGATGGACACTTACTTGGCAAGGGGATACGAATGATCGAAGTGATTTTCCTAACGGTGAGTCTATTTGGGAAGGGTTGCAAGCGGCTGTTCGGAATGGTGGTGGCACGGCCGTTCTGAGTGTCGACGGTTCGTGGCAACGCAAACCGGATGTTGCCATTGTTGTCTTCGGCGAGAACCCATACGCCGAGTTCATGGGTGATACTCATAACCTTGATTTCAACGTCGACGACAGCGATGGACTGGCACTGCTAACGCGATTCCGCGAGCAAGGCATCCCGACCGTAAGCGTGTTCTTGTCGGGTCGGCCGATGTGGGTGAATCCTGAGATCAATGCCAGCGATGCATTCGTTGCGGCATGGCTTCCGGGAACTGAAGGAGGTGGGATTGCGGATGTCCTAATTGGAAAAACGGATGGCACGGTCAATTTTGATTTCAAGGGAAAGCTGTCGTATTCGTGGCCAAAGACTGCTGTACAGTCTCCGCTCAACTGGCGGGATGAAGGTTACGACCCGCTCTTCGCATACGGTTTTGGACTCGGTTACCAAGACGATGGGGCTGTAGCAGAGCTGTCCGAAGAATCCGGCGTTACAACTTTGGCAGACGGAGATGGTGTTTTGTTCGGAGGCGGAGAGTTTGCTGATGCGTTGACTTTGAACGTAAACGGCGACGTTAATGTCCGCGCGGTTGACCGTGCTGCGCAGGAAGATTCCAGGATGATGGAATGGGGGGAGGGCGATGGCATGATTAGCATTGCCGGAGATGCCGCCGATTTCACCCGCGAGTCGAACGGTGACATGGCCATTGCGTTGGAGTATCGCGTCGATCGGGCGCCGGTTGGTCGTGTTGAGCTGTTTGCCGGATGCGGAGATGGCTGCGAAGGAGCGGTTAACATTGCCCCTTATCTATCGGATGACGTGATTGGCGAATGGCAGCGTTTAGACGTCAAATTGAGTTGCCTTGCTGGCGCCGGTGCGGATATGTCCAAGGTGACCGAGTTGTTCGGGTTGCGCGCGTCGGACCCTGTTTCGATTACGATTTCCAGCGTCCGGCTTGAATCGAATACTGGTGATGCAGTTTGTCCGGGGAATTAGTGGTCGAGGATCGCGCCTTTGGCTGAAAATGCTGCCGTTGGTCCAGGATGTGGTTAACTGCCTGGACATTCATGACAATTGGGCCCTTGTAGACCGATTTCTGCTTCCGCAGCCGGATTGGGAGGCAGCCTTGGATATGTTCTCGCAGGCTCGAAAAAGTAGGACTCCGATGCATTGGTCGTAACGCTGCGTACCACCGACGCAGCTGGCCGTACGTCGATGACCAAGGGCGCCCAAACCTGATGGTGTTCTCAAATTTGCCGATGTATCCGAACGACAGCACGGGTGCAAGATTCTCGAACCCCGTTCGGATCCGATTCTAGGTGGTGCATTGAGTCGCTGGCTTAGAAATCGCGCCAACCTGGGCGAGACGCCATTTTCGACTTCCAAAAACTTTATCCGATCCACGCGTAAACCATTTCCATCAACCCCGTGTCTAGGGGGTTAGAAACGCGAAATAGGGAACGAATGTCAACGGAAGACACCGACCCAGCGTCATCGAGTGCAATGCCGAATGCGTTCCGGACTTTGGTCGAGGAACACAAACGAGCAATCTACTTCCTGGCGTTGGACCTGTCGGGCAATCATCACGATGCGGAAGACCTTTCTCAGGAGGTCTTTATCAAGGCCCACCGTGGTCTGGATTCCTTTCGCGGTGACGCCAGTGTTGCAACCTGGTTGCGTCGGATTACCGTGAACACGTTTCTGAATAAGCGCAGAAAAAAAGCGCTTCGGTTTATGCAGTTGTTCGAGAACGGAGAAGAAGATCTGTCGGAGCAGTCGCAATTTGCTTCTCCCGATTCTGAAACGGCTGGGGAGCTATTGCGCGGCCACGTGACTAAGGCTCTCGCAAAACTCTCACCGTCAGAACGCAGTGCTTTCGTTTTGCGACACATGAATGAGCTGGCCGTGAAGGAAATCGCAGCGTCAATGGATATTGCGGATGGGACCGTGAAGAGCCTGCTCTTTCGAGCAACGAAAAAGATGCAAAAGGCGCTCGCGTTCTACAGGACCGATGTCACACAACACTAATTGCAGGTTGTCTACATGAGTCACCGATCACCAGCGGACCAAGACATCGGCGGTTCTGGCAGCGCAGGCTGTGGGTCCTTTGACCAGTTCATCGAAGATCGGCTTGCGGGTGTTCTCTCCGATTCAGATAAGCTAGTGTTGGACGCGCATTTTGGAGAATGCCCAGCCTGCCGGTCTGCTGCTGCGGCGTTCGACGAAACGATCAGTGTCGTCAAGTCGGTTACTCGAGTCAATCCCGGCGACGAGTATTTTGCGAACTATTATGACAAACTGAACGCCCGATTAGAATCGCCAAGAACCACCGTTGCGCCTAGCGCCCCACTGTCGCTCGTAGACAAAGTCGGTCGTGCGGTCAAACGAAGTCCCGCGAACTCGAAAATTGTGCGGCGCTTTCTTGTTGCAGCGTCTCTGATTGGGATTGGCGTATTGGTGGGCCGGCTGACCCTCAGTAGTGACGTCGTACCTCCAAACGGAAGTAACGCGACGGCTCAGCTCGACCGGTCCGAAGCTTCTCGACAACGTGCGTACGAATACCTGGGTCAGTCAAAGACACTATTGATCGGGCTGGCAAACTTTGATCCTCAGACCGAGAATCCGGAACTGCTAAATCTTCCGAAACGGCAGAAGATTGCAAGCGAGCTTCTAGTCAAAGCCAGCTATCTGAAGACAGAATTGTCCGATACGGATCAGCATCGACTCGAAGGACTCATTGACGACCTGGAAATAATTCTTATGCAAATCGCAAATATCGAAGCACAATCAGACGTGCCAGCAATCGAGATACTACAGGACGGTGTGGATCGGACCGGCCTTCTCTTCCGAATCAACGTGGAGGAGATGCGCAGAGACGACGAGACTACCGGATCAAAGTCAAGACAAAGCCAATCCTCAGAGGGGCAGGCGAGTAAATCGCCCGCCACGGTGGCACTGTGAAACGGTCGGTTTTGAAAACGTCCTCAAGAACATACTTGCAACAACCTTGACGGCCACGTTACGGCGGCGGCGTCATCATCGAACAATAGAACCATGTCAGAGACATCAGTGAGATATAGCGCGATAAGTCGAGCCCTGTTAATTGCATTGGCGGCGTGGACTATCGCCGGCGCAACGGCGTCTGGACAGACGGTCGAAGATCAGTACACGTCTGCCAACAACCTTGTTCTGGACGGAAAATGGACCGACGCCGAGCAGGCACTTGATCAGTTTGTTTCCAAGCATCCTAACCACGAAAGGGCGGACGATGCTGCGTTTTATGCCTGCTACTCTGCAGAGAAGCAGCGGCCGAGTAGTGAGGAGTCTTTCGGCTGTTACGAAACGTTTGCCAAGAAATACCGGCGGAGCAACTACGTCGACGACGCGCAAAGTAACATGATAAAGATTGGCCGCGTCCTGGCTGGACGTGGACTTCCGGAATACGAAAACAAGATCAAACTCCTCCGAAGCAGTGACGACGAGGAAGTTGCACTCGCCGCTCTATATGCCCTCCGTAACATCGGTGACGACGAGTCACTGTCGACGATTATGTCGCTATACGACAAGACTAGCAACGAGCAGATTCGGTCAAAGATTGTTTTTGCCATGGTCGAGTTTGAAGGGGATGTGGTAACTCGCAAGCTTGCTGAGATTATCAAGGAAGATCCCTCGACGGAAGTGCGCAAGAAAGCCGTGTATGCGCTCGGCAATCGTTCGGAGTCCGCCGCGACTGCAACGTTGTTATCTAGCGTTCTAAATTCGGACGGCCCGATGGAAGTTAGAAAGGCTGCCATGTATGCGATGGCCAATATGCAGAACGATTCTGTCGTGGAGACATTAACGGAGGTTGCCTTAAACGACCCAAACAGCGATCTCGCAAAGAGTGCCGCTAACGCAATTGGTAATATTGACGGCAACGTGGCAGCAACTGCGTTACAACGAATTGCCTCAAATTCAAAGTCTGCAGAAGTTCGTAAAGCCGCCGTATATGCGATCGGCAATCTCGACGACCCGAGCATGATTCCCGTACTGGCTTCAATAGCGACATCGACCTCTGACAGTGGGCTTGGGAAAGCCGCCGCATACGCTCTGGGGAACTTGGACTCTGTTGATGCGGGCAAAGCACTAGCGGATGTGCTTGCTTCGGCCAAATCGACGGAGATAAAAAAGGCGGCTCTATACGCTTTGGGCAATCGGGGGGATCAAATTTCACTTGATGCCCTGAACACCGCGGCAAAGTCGAACACAGATACCGAATTGCAGAAGGCAGCGATCTATGCAATCGCAAATCACTCCGATGACGCTACGTTCGAAACCTTAGCATCACTCTATGAGTCCGTTGCAAATCGAGACGCTCAGCGGGCTGTCCTCTTCGCGATTGCAAACGGTGGTGATCGGAGGGCAAAAGATTTTTTGAAGGAGCAGGCCCTGAAGTCAGGCCGTCCTGACCTTGCCAGACAAGCCGTGTTTGCCCTTGGGAACGTCGTTGATGAAAATGACAGTGCGGTCTTTGCAGAAATTTTCCGAACCGCGAAGGATACGGACGTGCGCCGTGCGGCGTTACATCAGATGGCTGATATGAACGCTGAGTCTGTCAGCCTTCTGGCTTCCATGCTCGAGGGCGAGCCCAACAATGACGTGAAGCGGGATATCATTATCGCGCTCGGTAATTCTGAAAGTGATTTGGCCGTACCAACACTGGCCAAGATTGTTCGCGAAGATTCGAACACGCGGATACGGACTGCTGCTGTTCAAGCCCTCGGCAACATTGGTACCCAGAGCGCCAAGGACGCTTTGTTGAACATCCTCAAAATTCAAAACGATAACTAGTCGCGTTTGAAGCGCTCGCAGGACTTCATCCCCGGTCGTTCCATCACTTACTCACAGGAAAAGACAATGAGCCATATTCGTCGCACTGTTGTGTTGGTCGCGATCGCGGCGGTGATTGTACAATACACGTCAGCGCAAGAGTTAGTGCGGATGGGCGACGAATCGCAGTCGCTGGCACGGATTTTTGAAATGGCCTCACCGGTTGAAGGGCAAGGTAGCGAGGCGTGGATCGGCTACTCGATTCCGACTGCTATCATCGGGCACGATAGAAGCGTTTTCAATATCAGTAGCGGTGCCCGCGGCGAGCTTTCGTTTGTCGGCTCTGTTCATGGTGGCTCTACAGACGCCAAATCTATTGCCGAACTGCTTAGT
>CBDTVC010000019.1:0-12821 GCA_965363925.1 uncultured bacterium
TTCCCATCGACGAGTCGGGCACCAAGTGGTACAGCGACGATGAGTGGAATGAAATGAGGTTAAGTTCAAAGAGTCACTGGGATGTGCCCGTGCGCTTATCAAACGGCGCAGTCATCCACCTGCTCCTTTCCCATCCAACGCCTCCTGCATTTGACGGGCCCGAAGGGCGGAATAAGAAGCGGAATCATGACGAAATTCGTTTTTGGGGTGACTATATCTCCGGCGCAGAATATTTCGTTGACGACGCTGGCGTGAAAGGAGGTTTGCCGAAGGGTGCCTCGTTCATCATCCTGGGAGATTTGAATTCGGATTTGGATGAAGGTAATTCGATTGATGATCCGGTTGGCAAATTCTTACTGGCAAATCCGCGAGTTAACGGAAACGTCATTCCCGAAGCCGACTCCATGGGCCGGGCATTGTACGAAAGCCTGGACCCGGACGATACTGCTCAATGGGGACTACGTGTTGACTACGTGATTCCATCGAACGATTTACGCGTTTTAGAAAGCCACGTTTATCGTAGGCCGGGTTACATCGTAAGCGACCACTTTCCGGTCTGGATCGATGTCGAGGTGTCCTCGCCGAAGTGATGTCAGGATGTGAAGGCCGGTACGCAACGCCTTGGTCAATTCTAGATTACTGTTCTCCCACAATCGTCTTCGATGCAAACAGATCGGACTCCTACTGAAGACCTGAGCCATCCCGTGGCGTCACGACTTGAGTCGGAGAGAAAACTTGTACTTGATCTGTCTGCGAGTAACAGGCTGCTGAGCTACCGTCGCTTCAAGTCTCGTGGCTTGACGATCCATCAACAAAATTTGGACGCTCTCTTTGAGCAACTGGTTGAGGACGAACGGACTCTCCGATTTTCAGCCGGACAAGAAGCCCGCAGTTCACTCTCGGACCAAATCGGCGAATCTGTCGGGACGGAGTTTGCCTTTCGTCAACCGGACCCAGTATCTGCTGACGGTGGTAGCTTCGCGCCGGGTGGGCCGAGCCTCGTGCAAACGCCGTACGATGATGTTGAGCTGCAGCGGCGCTTACTCAATACGTTCTATTCCTCACAGCGGATCCTTCAAGAACGCGGGGTAAATACGCTATTTGTTGCGCTCGGCTTCCTCAATTGGTCCGAGAAGTCTACTCCGGACTCGTCCCGCCGTAGGACGGCTCCGCTTGTCCTTGTTCCCGTTTCGCTCAGCCGCAGTAGTGCTTCGGCCCGGTTTGAGGTTCGGTATTCCGGTGAAGACATTACCACTAATCTGTCGCTTGCTGAGAAGCTTAGAACTGAATTTGGCTTAACGCTACCTGATGTCAATCCAGAGATTGTGGTCGATGAATATTTATCATCCGTCGAGCAGATGTCGGGTTTGCCGGATGGATGGACCGTCACCAGTGACACTGCACTCGATTTCTTTTCTTATACCCGGTTTCAGATATATCAAGATCTGGATCCCACAAATTGGATCCCTCAAATAAACGCCGGTCAGGGGGCGTCGGGTCGCCTTGTCGGCAGTGAGTCGTTTGCCGTCGAGTACGCGCCGCCTTATGACGCGAATTCAGATCTTGACCAGACCGCAAAAGCTGAAGACATTATACATGTCGCCGATGCCGATGCTTCGCAGATGGTTGCGGTTAGAAGAGTACTGGACGGCAATGACCTTATTATTCAAGGACCGCCGGGCACCGGCAAATCGCAGACGATCACGAATATTATCGCTGCCTGTGTTGCCGCCGGTAAGCGAATTCTGTTTGTGTCAGAAAAGGCGGCCGCGTTGGAAGTTGTCTACAGCAATCTTTGCAAAGTTGGCCTGGGACGGCTTGCGCTTGAGCTACACAGTCACCGGGCGCGCAAGAAGGATGTCCTGAGCGAATTGGAGCGTACCCTCCGGTCACGTCCGAAGTCGGATGGTGAACGCACGCAAGCTTTGCATGCTATGCGTCGATTCAAAGTCGGTTTGCAGGACTATACGGAGTCCTCAACGGCAGTGATAGAAGGTTTCGGAATAAACGCCACTACTGCGCTGGACATTCATTCAGACGCGCGTGACCGACTTGTTGATTTTCAATCACCCAAACCGGTACGTGGGGAGTTTGCTGGCTTTGGACCTGCGAAATTTGCGGACGTGGAGTCGACCGTTTCTGACATTCAAACTCTTCTGGCCGGCGATGTCGGGCTTCCAATCGACCACCCGTTCTGGGGTACAGGTTTGAAGACCGTAACGCCGGATGACGAGGACAGACTGCGCTCCCATTGCAGCGATGTACTTGGAATGCTCGACGACGTTGGACGTATTGCCAGAAAGCTCACGGATGCCACCAAAGGAGCTGTCGGTAATCGCTTAGCAGATTTATGGCTATTGGCTGGACACGCGACAGCGGTAAACAATAAGCCAGTCGTATCACTTTGGAGCTTTGATCCGGACTTGTGGGATTCGTCAGCAGAGGTACGCCTAACAGTCTTGCAGACGGGTAGATGGGTTCGTCAAACATTTGAGGAATTAGGTGATCATTTACTACCGGACGCTTGGGCGCGAGATTGTCGACAGGACTATGACAATGTCGGTCGTCATATTGGAAGCATCTTTCGCTGGTTTCGCCCAAACTATCGCCGGTCATTAAAAGAACTCCAGAGTATGTTTCGGGGGACACCTCCTAGAAGGGTTGAGCGGATCCTTGAGTTTTCGGAACTCGTCATTAATTATCAGACGCTCTCGGATTCTATCAACGAAGCACCGGAGGCAGTTTACAAAGTATTCGGTGAATCGTGGAAAGGGGTCCACTCGGATTTTGCTGAACTGCTTGACGGCCTGGATACTGTAGACGGCGTGCTTACTGACGTAGCCAGCGACCGTGTACTGCCTGATGCACTTCGATTTCTATCCGATCGCGCTGCAGTGAAGAGTGCAGCTAAAGTGGCTCGAGATCTAATACCAGCTCTGGAAGTTGCTGAAGTTGAAATCCAGGGACTATACGACGCACTTAAGCTTCCACCGCTTGATTACGACGATGTTAAGTCGCTCATTCGGCCTGATCTTTACAACTATGTACAGGTTCGACACGACCAGATTCATAGACTGAAGGGGTATGTGTCCTATGCAAAATTGCGCGCTGCGTTGAAGGTACTTGGGCTGCATGCTCTGGCCGCTGCAGCCGACACATGGCCATACGCGGGCGAGCGGCTTGTTGAGTTTACCCGCTTAAGCTGGGCGAAAGATGCCTATCGAGTTGCGCTATTGCAGTTTCCAGATCTTCAAGACTTCTCTCGCGACTTGCACGAGAAAACTGTGGACCGGTTTGCGAAAAGTGATGAAGCCGTGATTCGCGAGAACCGTCACATTGTCGCCCGAGAACACACTGCAGGTATGCCGCGCTATCCCGCTGGCCAATTGGGAATCTTGCTTCGCGAATTCGAAAAGATGCGTAGCCACAAACCGTTAAGGAAGCTGGTTGCTGTGGCTGGTGGTGCCATTCAGCGGATCAAGCCCGTGTTCATGATGAGCCCTCTTTCGGTCGCAACGTATCTGCCTCCGCAGTCAATCGAATTTGATCTCGTGATATTTGACGAGGCGAGTCAAATACGACCAATCGACGCGTTCGGTGCGATATTGCGGTCAAAACAGGTTGTCGTGGTGGGAGACAAGCAACAGTTGCCGCCCACAACATTTTTTGTCACCGATGCATATGCCGACGAATTGCTGAACGAAGCTGAGTCTGTTGAAGAGACGAGCATGATGGATATCGAGAGCATCCTCGGGCTTGCCGCGGCGCGCGGCTGCCCGTCGTCGATGCTTAGTTGGCACTACCGAAGTAGACATCAATCACTAATCACCATTTCCAATCGCCTGTTCTACGACTCGAGACTCCAAGTATTTCCAAGCGCGTCTGCCATTCGCGGTGACCAGGGATTACAGTTCCGGTTTGTACCGGGTAGCGTCTACGTTCCCGGGAAAAACGGCAGGTATAATGCAGGAGAAGCGCAGGCCGTTGCCCGCCGAGCGTTGCAGCATGTCAGGGAGAATCCGAAGCAGTCACTTGGTATCGTTTCTTTTGGATCCGGTCAGAGGGATCGAATTCTTGCGGAACTCGAACAACTGAGACGGCAATCAGCCGAGATCGATTTCTTCGAAAAACATCATCCAGATGAACCGCTATTTGTCAAGAATCTTGAGAACGTACAGGGTGATGAGCGCGATGTCATACTCGTTAGTATCGGTTATGGAAAACGATCTGACGGAAGCCTAAGTCATAATTTTGGACCGATAAACAGCGAAGGAGGTGGGAGGAGACTAAACGTAGTCTTTACGCGCGCGCGCGTGCAATGCGTGATCTTTGCAAACTTCCGTCACGAAAGTCTGGATCTGGAGCGAGCACGTTCAACTGGTGTTGCAATTCTTAAAGAGTTTATGCGTTATGCGGATTCGAACGTCGATGTGTCGGATCAAGTCGTCGTTGCAGGGCCCACTATTCCCGACGGGGGCACTGACCAATTGTCCGAAAGCCAAGGGCCTGAACGGAGACACGACTCGTTGGACGGAGTTGCTTACAATAACTCAACCCAGGATGAAAGTATACGATCAGCTATGGTTCGGGAAATAAAGCGATCCCTTGAAACGCGCGGTTACGTTGTTCGGGAAGGCGTTGGCGAATCTGAATTTAGGATAGACTTGGCTGTGCACGACCCGGCTGACTCAACCCATTTTGCTCTCGCCGTACAGACAGATGGTTTGGATTATCACTCAACCCATTGGACGAGAAGTCGCAACAGACAGCGCGATGCAGTACTGATGAGAAAGGGATGGCGTGTCCATCGGGTCTGGGCGCCCGATTGGTATCGGGATCCTGCTCACGAGGCCGATAGAATTGAAGAGCTACTATTGCGATTAGGTCAATCCGATTCTCGTAATTCTGAAGCGCTGCGTTCAGACAGACTGGTTGACAACGAGGTGTATGAATCATCCAGGGATGGTAGTGTTGGAGTCTCAATTACAACGCCGTATCGGGTATGGGTGGATGACGGTTCCTTGCGGGGGGCGCAGCTTCGAGACTTCGAAATAGGTGTCATCGTTTCGGCAATTGTCGCCATTCTTGCTGTAGAGTCGCCAATCCACGTGGAAGAAGTTGTCAGGAGGTTGAGGGATGCCTCCGACTCATCACGAGCCAGCAATCGAGTTCGTGACGTTGTTACGGCTGCGTTGGAAGCTGCGATGTTAAAGCGGCTGATCGTCGCTGATGGCTCGTTCGTTTGGGGCGGAACCATTAAGCAGTCCGTCGAAGTACGCGACCGAAATGCTTTACCCGACGAGTCTCGTGACATCGAGTACATTCACGAGAACGAAATCGCTACCGCGCTTGATCGAGTCGTTTTGGGGACTGGTGGGATTCGTCGGGACGATGCAATCCGGGAAGTTCGTCGGATGTTCGGATATCTGCGATCGTCCCGTGAGATCGATGGGAGGATAGATGGCGTTTTGTCCTCTATGATTGAAGACAAATTGATTCGTTGCCGTGACGGACTGCTCAGTTTATAAAATGATTGCGGCTCCGATTTCTAAGCGATCTTCGAGCATTCGTGTACCTTGAGTTTGACTGCGAATGACTAAAACAACGGTAAACCAAGTATGGCTCGCGTTAGCGAGGCTGTCACCAGGGCGAACGTAAAGGATGCGAGTGTTCCGAGTAGAATGTATTCGGCTTTTTGGCGGTTCTTGGGTTCAGTAAGATCTCCGAATCGGAATATTGACTTAGCGGTTATTAGAAATCCGATCGCAGGAGCCGAACCAGCTAATACGAATAGAAATACCAGCAGTCGTTCGTACTTGCCTATTGTGCGTCCTCCTTCAATGAAGCCTGTTCGCGGCTCGAGTCCGCGTGAGTCAGAAGCTCGGGTGAGTTGATTCGCGAAAGGAGTAATGGCTGATGTTACAAATGAAGTCCCTCCGAGGACGGTAACGATTACTCCTGTGGTTATCACGAATATCTGAATTAGGTTTTGCCCGACTGACGAACTTGTGAGCGGTGGCCACAGTTCATATGATCGTTGAAATATATCGGGCACTTGACCATTCTCAAGCAGTGCGTTGGCTGAAAATACGATCAGCGCTAACGCTGATAAATCTGCTGCTCGTTTCAGTAGCCACTCAGATGCTGACGAATCACGATGCGTGTTTGTCTGTCTGGTCGATTCTATGTCTGGGCTTGTATGAATGGTTGTGCGTGCCCTTATGCGCATGCTGATCGATCTTGTAGCAAAGTCACTTATCAGCAAAGCGACTGCGGCGACCGAAGACACCGCCATGGTGAAGCCGCTCACACTTCCGGGTATCAGCAGGCCGCACAGCAAAACGATAATTGCGACGTATAGCTGTCTCTTGCTGATCAGTTTCGGGAGAAGCGCGTCTGCAATCAGATACGAACCCACGAAAGCCGCTACGGTTATTGTTAAGGCCGCTGTCATTTCTGTGCAGAGGTTGGACGTTCCTGGATATGGTTTATTAGACGCTGGAAGTCTGAGAGCGTGAGGTTGAGAGACTCCCACTCAGCACGACTGAGGTGCTTGGCAACTGCTTGTTGCGTAATGGGAGCGGGTTCCCAGTTTTCGGCGATGATGCTTTGAGAAATAGTCTTACCGCGGAGAACTCCCGCACTGCGGTACATGACTGCTTTTGCTTGGGCGTCTGTCCAGTTTCGATACGCATTGTCTGCGAGGCGGGCGAGCGCGTCGCAGGCGATTACGCTCGGTAGCGTGACACCCTCGGGTAGGACAATACTAAGTTCGGTTTCTGTTAGAGTTTTCAGCAGGCGTCCAGATCGTCGAAATGCCGGACCGTCAGATTCGGAAATACTGGTTCTATTCAGGAAATCGATCGAGTCAATCGCAATGGCACATCTGGTACGCAGCCCAGCCTTTGCGAATAGTGCTGCCCGAAAATAGGTAAGCACCGCAAGGACGCGTTGCGGGTCAGGGAGGCAGAATTGCCACGAGTCCCCTCCGAATAAGTCGATGGGGAGTGGTTCTTCGACGCCCGCCAGAAGCTTCGTGGTCTCCTCATAAGAAGTTCGTAACAAGCGAGGAAGATCTCGACGTTCGTCACTTGCAATCATCGTGGAGTTTACAATGTCGCCAGTTGCTACCGCATAGAGCATGTGCCCCTCCACCTACAGTCATAAATAGTTGTATATCAGTAAAACAACTATTAAAGGTTGTTCGAAGTTCCAGTAAATACCTGATTGTTTCCAAAATACAAACTTAAACGGTTGTTAATTAATAATACAATCGATAATGGTTGTTCATGTAAATCGCAATAATCCGGGATTCATCCCAAAATCAAGCTTCTGTCCGTACCGGATCATGCCGGTTTGGTCCTCCGCTCGTAGCGCGAACAGCAGTCAGCCCCCGCCAGACCGCTCGCTCGAAATCCGTGACGAAAACACACCCGACCCGCACGCCATTTGAAAATGCAGCGGCCACCCAAAGATCGAGAACATGTCAAGGAAAAAGGCTCAACCAAACGCGGACGAACGAAGTTCAGCGCGCGAAAGGCCACATCGGACGAACCTTTACGAGCTCGAATGGAACTCATGACGACGCGTACTAAAAAGAATCAACGGAACGATACGCGTCGATCAATTTTCGCTCACCCTCTTTGCCTTCATAGAAATTACCATGCTCCATTCCGAGAATACCAGTGAAGCCCTTGGAATGGATATGTTTGAAAACATTCAGATAATTTATTTCTCCAGTTGTAGGCTCTTTGCGCCGCGGATTATCCCCAATCTGGAAGTACGGCGTTTCGTCCCAAGCGTCGTCAATATTTGGAATAAGATTGCCAATCTGGATTTGCTGATGATACAGGTCATTCAAAATCTTACACGCCGGACTGCCAACGGCTTTGCAAATTTCAAATGCTTGAGGAACTGTGGTCAGGAACAAGCCAGGGTGATCCCGGAAGTTGAGCGGTTCCAATACCATGACCAGCCCATGTGGCTCAAGAATATCACTTGCTTTCTTCAAGACCTCAATCACGTTTGCCGTCTGAAATCCTAGGTCCATACGAAGGTTTACATGGCCCGGCACCACCGTCATCCACGTGGCGTTGACTCGCTTCGCAACATCAACTGATTCTTTGATTTCCGCAAGAAATTGCTCGTGATTCTCGGTAGCAACAAGACCGGGTTCCTTCCAGGAAATCGTATGAGCCACAAAAACACCCATTGCCATATCGCGTCGGGCCATCTCGGCGGCAATACCGTCCTGGGTATTAGTTGATCGACCCTTCATGCCATTGTCCTCAAAAGCACGAAAGCCTTCATCCGCCATAAACTTTAGCTGATCAATAAGATCGTCGCCCGCATGATGCTTGAACATTCCGAAATGCGGTGCATAGTTCAATCGAAAAGGGACGCCCGTTGGTCCGCTGTACTGTCCCTCATTACTCGAAGTCCGTACGCCATCCAATGGTGCTGCCGCCGCCGACAATCCCGCCGCGGCGAGTCCAGTTCCAGCTACCACACCCGACTTTACAAAAGATCTACGATCCATATTCATCACACTCATCTCGTTAAAGCGGGTGAACCCGCAAAGCATCTGTGGCCTGCGTTCCAGGCAGAACCGCTCGAAAGAAACAACTACGCCGTCGTCAATACCCGGAACCACAAAGAGCAAGGTACTGTCCTGTTCTCGCAGTTTCCATGCTAACTATTCAGAGTAACCCATTTTTGGTGTATTTTCTGGCATTACCGAAGGAACTAGACCACCACAACACGCCGCTCCTTCAATAAATGATTGCTCGACGTTGCATCCTGCTCGGTTAAGAACCGCTGCGTGCCTCTGATGTGATCCACTACTGCCGATTCGCTTAAAGGCGGGGTTTGGGATGTTGAATTCGATTCGCGTGTCCGCTCTGTTTTGGACCACGATTATCTTTGCGTTTACGACAATGCCACCGGTCAATCCTCTGAGAGCCCACATTCATTCCGCTACGGGCAGCCAGTTGGCACTGTTGGTTGCCGTGGAACAGCACGTGACTGCTACTCTTTTTGATTCGGCGGGCCGTGCGGTAGCAACTCTATTTGACGGAGTAGCAAGTCTCAGCGAAGTCGAGACCACCCGACTTGAACGGTCTGAGCTTGCAAGTGGCGTCTACTTTGTACGCGCCATGGGAAGGGGAGGGCAGACGGCGGCTCGGTCATTCATCGTACACTAGCGATGTCATCGGCAAATTAAAAACTCAATGCGTCTCATATGAACGCCGGTTCCCAATGAAGATCCTTCCCAGAACAGTCGCTTCGTTATGCTTGATCTCAATCTTCTGCAGTTGCCGAATAGCAGAAGTGAAGGCACAAGACGTGCGATTTCGTGACGAGGTCTTTGACAATTCTCTGCGCACGAGTGGGATTCAGTATGGCTCAGCCCGAAACGTTATCGGTGAAGTACAGCCACTGCTACTCGATTTCTACGAGCCTGCCGGTGACACAATAGCCAAACGACCACTCGTACTGTTTCTACACGGCGGCGGATGGAATTCTGGCGTGCGGGATGAATCATACATCGTTTCGCTGGCCGAGTTTGTCGCCCGGCACGGTTATGCGTTTGCAAGTATTAGCTACCGGCTGGATACACTAACCTACACGGCGGCGGAGGTCAATGCTGACACGATTGATCTCGCAAATCCCGCATTTACGTTGAGGCCGATGACGAATGCCATGCATGATGCGCGCTCAGCAATTCGCTATTTCCGAAAAGAGGCCCAACAATATCGGATCGACGATAAGAACATATTTATGGGTGGCGATTCGGCTGGCGGTTTTACATCGATCCTGGTCGCTTATCACGACAAATTGGATGAGATCCCGGGCGACACGGCGCCACGAACCGTGGAAGGCGACAGTGGAAACCCCGGCTATTCCTCGCGACTCACGGGTGTGTGGTTTGGCTGTTCGGCATCAATTGCTAGGCAGACAATCGAATCGAGCGAGGACGTGCCATTGATTGCCGGATTCTATTCGACTGGCGATCAGCTGGTAAGTCCGGTGTTGTCCGCAAAAACTATTCAGCGGGCACGAGACGTTGGAATGACTCCAAGAACAATCGCATTTGAGAACGGAGTGCATTGTTCCTGGCTGATACCAGTACTCGGTTTCGTTGATCTAGTCAATTACGGAATCACCCTAAAAGATGCGCTCTACGACAACCTGGTCCAGTCAACCGCTGTCGACGAAAACAGGCGTGCGGATTTGGGTGCGGATGTTACGCTGAACGCATATCCGCTACCGTTTTATGAGAATCTAACGGTCGTAAGAAAGCACGACGACGCCCGGCTGCGGGAGGTCGATTACGATACCACTGAGGGCGACCTTCTCAAGGTATACGATATTAGTGGACGGTTGCTACGAGAGCTTCCGTTTCGAAGCGAGACAACGCAAATTGACGGTGGGCTTCCCGCGGGTGTTCATCTTCTGGTATTGGAGCGTCGCGGAATTGCCATAGCAAGGATGCTGGTTGTGGCCGGCTCCTGATTCCGAATCAGTCCAATCTTTGGTAGCCTTGGTTGGCTCCTGGTGGCGGGCTATCAGTCGGTTGTACGCATTCATATTTACGAGACGGGTTGGCTGCGCTGCAGGCTGTCTATCCGCGGAAGGAGTCGTAACGGATTCGCAAAGGCACGGCTCCAAGCTTCTGCTCGAAACGTATTGTTATGGTTACTCCAGTTAACCGATGTTATGGCAACGAAACGCACGTTTGATGCACGTCCCGACTCAATTGATTTCCGAGATCAGTTGTTCGTGCCCACGTTGGTGGATGTCCCCGCAACTAAGTCTCTGGCCGAATACCAGGATTATGGTTTGCCAATTCTTGATCAAGGTGATGAAGGAGCGTGTACCGGTTTTGCTCTGGCGGGAGCGTGTCATTTTCTATTGAAATCGGTGAGAGGATCCACTTGGGATACGTCTCAAGTCAGTGCCCGGATGCTCTATTTAATGGCCAAACGTTATGATGAATGGCCAGGGACAGAGTATGCCGGCTCAAGTGCACGCGGTGCAATGAAGGGATGGCACAAACATGGCGTGTGTTCAGAAAAACTCTGGAAGAACCGCCCGCCGACGAGGAAGAGTGTAGGTACTACAGTCGATCAGCTAAACGCAAAACGAGCAGAACAGGCGGCACAGACGCCCCTCGGCGCCTACTTTCGAGTCAATCACAAAGACCTCGTTGCCATGCATGCCGCAATCAACGAAGTTGGTATTCTCTATGCTACCTGCCTCGTCCATGCGGGATGGTCGAGAGTTGGCCCAGGCGGAAAGATCAAGCAATCGACGGAGCAACTGGGCGGTCACGCATTTGTCATCGTCGCTTATGATAGCGATGGTTTCTGGATACAGAATTCATGGGGCGAAGAGTGGGGGCATAGCGGATTCTGCCACTTAAGCTATTCTGATTGGCTTGCGAACGGCCTTGATATCTGGGTTGCACGACTTGGTGTTCCCGTCCGACTATCTTCAGGTAATCTCTCAACCGGCCGCAAGTCAGGACAGTCAACGTCACCGTTCGCCTTTAGCTCGCTTCGAGAACACGTCATTTGCCTTGGGAACGATGGTGCGCTGAGTCCCGATGGTCAATTCGGAAGTACGCCCGAACTTGTGGAAGAGCTATTCGCTGATCGGATTCCCAAGAAGCTTAATCGGTGGCAAAATCCAAAAATATTAGTCTATGCGCACGGCGGACTTGTATCGGAGAAGAGCGCCTATCGAACGGTTGAACAAAACCTGCAGAAACTTCTTGACCATGAGATATATCCGATCTTTTTCGTTTGGAGGACTGATTTCTGGACGACTGTCAAGAACATTGTTTCGGATGCAATCCGCCTTCGGAAACCAGAGGGAGTTGTGGAGGGGGGCAAGGATTTCATGCTCGACCGCTTGGATGACGCCCTCGAACCGTTGGCCCGGCGTCTTGGCGGCCGGCTGCTCTGGGACGAGATGAAAGAAAATGCCTTGCGAGCGACGACAGTGCAGTATGGAGGTGCAAGACTCGTTTCAGAGTACTTGGCCGCCGTTGATACCTCGATTTCGATTCATCTGGCTGGACACAGTGCCGGAAGTATTCTGCTCGCTCCCATGGCTCAACTGCTTGGATCGACCGGCGATATTCAGATTGGGCCAATGGATGATTATCGGGGATTAGGTCGGCAGATCAGTTCGTGCCATTTGTGGGCGCCTGCGTGTACTACGAAGCTGTTCCAACAAACTTATCTGCCCTTGTTGGCAACAAGACGATTGCTGAAAATGAACATTCACACGTTGACCGTGGAGGCTGAGAACGACGACCATTGCCAGCACATCTATTTCAAGTCGCTTCTATTTTTGGTTTCAAACGCTCTTGAGGCAAGACACCGGATTCCGGTTATCCGCCCAAAAGGCGAGCCCATCCTTGGGTTGGAGCACTTTCTGGATGAATTGGCGGAGCAAGCGCTTAAAGAGTTGGTTACGGACGGTCGGTTTACGCACATTCTGAGTCCGAACCAGATACCTGTGGGCGATGCTCATGCAGCTCGGTCAACACACCACGGAGATTTTGACAATGACACCGCGATTTGGAAAGGCCTGATCTCCGACATTTGTTGATCATGAGTGTTCGGCGGCAGGCAATGTTTCAGAGAGACTTGGCTAGATTGACCACCAGTTTGAGTCGCTTTCGTCCTCGAGCACGGTAGCGCACCTGGTTTTCGTGGTGTAAATACATAATCTTTCGTGTATCAAAATCCCAAACTAGGAGTTACGTCAATGAACACCGTAAAGTTGGCTCGAGACCCCAAGCCGTTTCG
>CBDTVC010000020.1:0-12769 GCA_965363925.1 uncultured bacterium
AATCATTTACTGCCGCCGGTGTATAACACCCCTCAAATTCGAGCCCAACGCTTGCAAAATCACGCTGCTCGATTCGATGTAAGTCGTCAATCGCTGCACGAATTCGCCGCGAAACCAGAAAACGACTCGCCACCATGACAGAGACAAAGACAACAACGGGAACGAGCAGCCAGATCGAGCCACCGATAAGACCTACGAGTCGGACAACTCCAAGGACGACACCAACGACGGTAGCGACAAGAATGGCAAGAGAAAGTGAGATTGACTTGGCTGGTGCTAACATCGGCTACTCACGAAACCTGTACCCAACTCCCTTGACCGTCTCGATATACGAAGAGCCAATTTTTTCCCTGATTTTACGCACATGTACATCAATCGTCCGATCAACTACGTATGTGTCGCTTCCCCAAACAGAGTTAAGCAATTCGTCGCGCCCAAATACACGCCCCGGCGCAGCAGCAAGAAAGGAAAGTAATTCAAATTCTTTTCGGGGCAGGTGAAACGTTTCCTTTTCACCTGCAACCGTTTTGATGACTACATACCGTTCACGATCAATGGTTAAGTCGTGCACCAAAATGAGCGGCTTTGCACCCGTGGGATCAGAGCGTCGCAACAACGCTTTTATTTGGCTGAGGATAACCGGGATTGAAAGCGGCTTGGAAAGGTAAATGTCTGCCCCAACATCCAGGCCGCGTACGTGGTCCTCTTCGCCGCTCCGCGCGGTCAACATTACAATCGGCTTCTCGGCCATTTCAGGTTTTGCCCGAATCAATCTGCACGCCTCAAGGCCGTCCATTACCGGCATCATCACGTCAAGAATAACCAGGTCCGGGTTCTCCTGATCCACCAAGGCGATTGCCTCCCTTCCGGTCGAGGCGAGCTTCGTCCGGTACCCACTGTCCCTGAGATTGTAGTCCAACAGTGTTAGAATATCTTCCTCATCGTCCACGATGAGGATCAATGGCACTTCACTTTCTGTCAAGTCAGTCACAAGCTTCCACCACAACGCCGGGCTACATCATCTGATAGTATCATCATTCACTCCTCTACAACGAACAAAGGTAATGATTGGCGTTCCGGCCAACATTACCAAATCGTCAAGTGCCAGTCTCTCAAGACCGTCCAGTCCCAGGCATGCAGCACGGAAACCGTCTTCGCTAGGCCAAACAGATCCGTATGCGTGTCGCCAAATCCTCGTGCTCCCGCGCAACCCGTCGAAATTCAGCCTTCGATTTCGCCGTGCTTTGTTAATGGTTCGTCCTCATCGGTGACAATCTGCTGAAAGGCCGTCTGCCCCGTTCGCAGCATGCGGCGGACGTACGGGTGGCAAAGCATACAATTCATCCCAAACTGCACGTGCTCCTGGAGTGCACTGATTGTGTCTACGTCATGTTCATCCGCAATCCGCTTGAGCTCCTCAAACGTCCGGCCAAAACAAAGGCATTTGTCGATGTTATAGCTCAACGTCCGAACCGTGGCGAATCAATGCAAGAAAGGCGAACCAAAATCAATCTAGAGTCCCGATCAGAGAGTGATGTTGAGACCAGCTGATGCCGACGACGATGACGCCGAAATGCCGCAATCCAGACTGGTTGGCGATAGGTTTGCAAGCTTTAGCTTTGCAGGCTTCAGGTTGGAAGCTTCAGGTTGGAAGCTTCAGGTTGGAAGCTATTGCGTGGTCCGATAAACGGCGATTCCGGCAGGGGCAATGCCTGCTGGGAAGGAAGCTGTTTGCACGCCTGAGCGAGAATGAATGGTCAAAGACCCCGATTGCGTAAACCCGGGAACACGTCCGAGGTAAAGCACATCGGAATTCGAATCGTACGCAACAGCTCCGATCGGGTCACCCGCAAATAGGCCCAAATCCTCTGCCAGTACATTTGCTCCGGTGTTGAAGCGTAACACGCGTTGACTTGCAACCACTACGTACAACTCCTGGGCACCCTCCGAGTAGAACGCGTCCTGCCCCGGACCAACCGTACTTACCTGTCCCGTAAGCTCCGTCGTTCCCTGGACGGTTCCTGTTGGACCATCTAGTATCACCACCTTTCCATTTGTTTGCCGGATGATATTAAAGCCGTCGTCGTACTCGGTAAGACCTGTACACACGACCCAAATTTCATCCTCGCGATCTCTGAACAACGAGCGTGGCCCATCGCATCCAACATCAATTGTCTGCACAACCGAATTGGTAATCGTGCTGATGACTGAGACCAACCGTCCTTCTCCAAAACCATGGTTCGCAACATAAACCCGCTCGCCAACTATGGCTACGCCTTCGGGATTGTCGCCCACTTCAACAGTTGCGGTAACTGCATTCGAAACAAGATCAACAACGGACAAACTTCCCCCCGTAAATCCCGACGTAAACAAGTTCTACACATACCCGATCTTTGTCGGTCCCACCGCCATGTAGCGCGGGCTCGCGAGACCGGTAATCTGTCCGACGGCGGCGCCGGTTTCAAGTGAATACACGTCGATACGTCCGCCAGTATTCGACATCAGATATAGATTCCCATCCGATATCGTCGCACTTTGTACGGTAGAACCCGCATCATCAACCATCGTGCTACTCGCTTGTGTATCCGGATCGTAGACTGTTATGGAACCATTCCCGTCCGAAAAATTGCCCTGATTTGCGACATATACCCCGCGTGTAATAGTCAGCTCTTCTTCGGCAGATCCGTCACATCCAACCAAGGAAAGTGACATGACAGCGACGACGCCAACAGCGACAAGATTGGTCAGCAACATGGACCGTACTGCGCTACTCCATGAACCGCGGGAATAGGCGGATCGTCGTTCGCGGTGCGTTTGAATGCGAGCGGATAAGCGGGACGGTTTCTTCATGCGGATTTTCATTCCTGATGTTCTTTTCAAAGTTTGGTAACAAGTGCAGCATCCAGGTGCGGATGGTCTATACAAAACGGTTCACCGCCGGAAACGGATAGTCAGTCGGAAGCTTCTCTGCGGCATCGGATAACCTTTCACAACTGCGTAAGACTCGTTTAGAACGTTCAGTACGCTGATTTGGGTGACAAGGCTGTACGAACCCAGCAAGGCATGCCTTCCAGCCGTGAGGTCAACAGACTGAAACCCCGGAACTCCCTGCACTCCGTCTGTCGTCACAAGTCTTTCACTCGCGGCCGTTATTGAGGCACCAAACGAGGTTTGCCTGACCTCGACGGTCGCCCCTGCACCGAGCAAATTTCTCGGGACATAGCGGACTCCACGAACAAGGCCGTCACTACCAAGTTCTCGCGCATCGGTAAACGAATAGTGCAGCCTTCCCGATAGAAGCAGTCCATTGAAGGCAACTGCCGTATTCGTCGCAAACTCAATGCCGCGGGAACGAACGGTTCCAAGATTTGTGGGCTGCCAAGTTGCATCGGTGCCAGATACCCAGACAATCTGGTCACGAACGGCACTACCAAAAGCCGTCAGCTCTGCTTCGAAACGGGACTCTTGCCGGCTGCCCCGGTTGTTGGAGGCTGAATTTGCACTCGTTGACCGTAAGAAATGGAATCCGAAGTCGGCGCTCCAGCCATCTTCGGGCTTCAGCGACGAATTGCCTTGTGCACCTGCACTTGACCAATAAAGGTCGTTGAAGGTCGGCATACGGAAGGAACGACCGGCGCTCGCTTTGGCTCGGAGCGATCCAGTATTATTTATCCGAACGTTGACTCCGAACTGGGGGCTTGGCACAAAGAGATACTGCGCAGCCGCTCCTTCGTATGCGACGGCGCCTTGATAGCCATCGGGCCGGCCGTACACGTCGGCACGAAAAGACGGATACAGTAGCAGTCTGCCAACAGGAATTGACACGCTTGTGAATGCTGCAGCGTTGACGGATTGGTGCCTGCTCCGAATTGAAGGATGTTTGCTTGTTTGATAAGCAATGCTAAATCCAGTAGTCGAAAGCACACGTCGACTAACACGTTCATATTCCGCTTCGATCAGGGCGGTCCGCGACAAGCCCGTATCGTTTACCCCAAGTGACGGATTCTCGTATACCAACGTTGCCTGATCGAGAACTCCTCGAACGGTTGTACTGGACCGACCAATCCGGATTCGATGTTGGGCGGATAGTCGATACAGCCGGTCTGTTTGTCGTTCGTCGCGGGATGGAATGGTAGCAATCGTCGGCAAGCCGCGATCAGAACCCGTTACTAGAAATGAAACAGATGATTCTGATTGCATTCCTCGACGCGACACATTCGTCAGCAGCGCTTTTCGATCAACGTCAGCATTCTGGCGTCGATCCCACCGTACCGGAAATGCAGCGGTATTCTGATACTTGAAATCTCCGCTCGACGAAAGAATGGACCCAGCAATAGACGCCGAGAGTTCTCCAGCGGCGTACTGTCCAGACGTTGCAATGCCGCGTTCTCCAAAACTTCCAATCTGAAATTCGGCCTTCGCGCTTGACCGGCTCCCTGTTGACCGTGACGATAGACTGACCACAGATCCAACGGCCGCATTCCCATATTTTGCCGATCCTGCCCCGGATAAAATGTCTGCAGACTGAAACAGACTTCGCGGTAATAACCCAAGGTCAATTTGTCCAAGTTGCGGATTGGTAAGCGGTAGTCCATCAACAAGAACCAGTGATTGCGACGCCGAGGTTCCTCGGGCCGACAATGTGGCCAGGCCGGCAGGGCCGTACTGTCGGACAAAGATGCTGGAGTTGCGCGCAATGACGTCCGCCACACTCTGGGACCGCGGGTCATTAAAGGCGGCGCCATCGATCCGTGTGATTCGATTGGGCGCATCAAGTGCGCTGATTTCGAATCGAGTGGCGACAACAGTGACGCCCGGAAGCACGTAGACTGAGTCTACCGGTTGTGCATCCGCCAGTCTTGCTGAATGCAAGACTGGCAGTAAAAGAGTTAGTAGTGTAAGAGATCTAAACAAGAACGCCCTGCCTCAATTGTAGAGACGGGGCGGACGGCTGCGATGAGCTGCGTTCGCCTCGCCTCTGTTCCCGGAGGTTTTGGTGGCATGCAGGCTGGCAGGTCTCCTGGCTTACAGACGCAATTCATTCACGGGCCGAACATCTTTGGCGTCAGGCTTATGCGTACGACAAAAGCGTACGATAAAAGCGTGCGACGAAAGAGGACGACCAAAAACAATGATAGAACGAATTGACACTTGTCACTTGACTAATATTCTTCCCACTCTTCAATCACAAATCACGTGGCTTGACTACAGTCTAAATCACAGGTTGGTTGATTATTCGCTCGAATGATCTCCGAGGTATCAACACAATATTTCCGACCAAATAGTCGAATGTGATTGGCTGCAGCAGCCTTACGATTGGCAATAGATGAGCAGTGACTATCAGCTTCGGCGCGACAAGTTCAATCTGCTTACAGTTGCGGGTACAGCTCCGGAATAAGATGTTTGCGACGTGTCGACAGTTAAGCCGAACATCACGAGAACATCTGCACCGGATTCCCTATTAATCCCTACGGCACGCACCGTGCATGTCGTTCAGGAACCAACGTTGCTGAAAAAGAACAACAGAGACCGAACAAGTCGATCGCTGGAGCGAAAAGGTACGAAAAATTCTGGGAATTGACGCCCCAAAATATTGCTGATCAAGCCGTCAGCCTGCCACAAGCCGGCCCGAATTTCCAGCACGCGAATGCACGAAATCCGAGTCGCTCACCCAGCTTACAGAAACCTAACGTGCAATAGTTAACGTTCGACTTACAACGCGCCCATTGGATTCTGCACGGAGTAAGTAGGTGCCGCCTGCATAGTTATTTGCGTCTAGCGAAATCCGCGTACGCAACCCACTCGGCGTACCGTCGAAGAGTACATCAACTTCGCGACCCAGCAAGTCATATACAGAAACGCGAGCGTTATAGGCATCGGGCACCAGCAAATCTACGGTTGCAAATCCCGAGACAGGATTCGGATACGGTGCATCGATCGCAAACGCATCCGGAACGAGACCAACCTCAACTACAGAATGCAATGTCGCCCTACCGTCAGTATCAATCTGTCGGAGCCGATAGCTGTAATCCCCTGCGCGACGTGTAAGCGAATACACGTAGTCAGAACCACTTCCCTTTGCTCCAACAAATCCAACCTTTTCAAATGACGAGTCGTGACCCACACGTTCAAGGACCTCGAATCCGACGTTGTTTGACTCGTCCGCCGTCTGCCATTTCAGATCAACGACACCGTTGGAAGTTGTGGCTTCAAAAGACGAGAGCTCGACGGGGAGATGGGTAACGTTCGCCGTGATATTATCAACGCCAAGGGTACCAATAATGGCCTCAGGTGACCAGGTTCTGGTTGTGTTGTGTATAATCCGGAGCTCCGGTACGTCTGCCGTAATCACGGCATAATTGGCACTGCCCGTGATGTCAATGAGGTCAGCTTCAAGCAGGGAAATCGTCCCTGAAACCCAGCCAGCACCAACGGGCACATGGATCGAGTCCTTCGACATGAACTGTGGTGTCGGGGGATCCCAGAAGCCAAGTCGGATATAAAGTTCGGTAGTTCCGAAATTTTTCAGATCCAGTGTTACGGAGGTCAATCCACTGGTTGCATAGTCTCCCGACCACTGCGAGCCATTGTAGACGACGATCGCTTTGCCCTGGTTACCGCTTACGCCGCCGTTTCCAAATGCTTTCATGAACCCGTCTTCAACACCAATCGGCCCGCCATCGGGGACAAACTCTGGTGGATTCGGATTGAGTACTCCAGTGGTCCAATTATTCAGATTGCTGCCAAAGAAATCCTTCTGTTGGGCAGAGGCAGGTGTCGCGAGCACAAGCGGACCGACAACGAGGACAAATAGGATAAATGAGAAAAGGGAACTGCGACGCATGGCAAAGGGATTATTGTACTTCGTTCGTGGTATCTGGTAACGTTATGGCATTGCCGCTTCCACCTCACGGCGACTTGCCCGCACGTAGCAATAAACAGCTAAAGGCGAAATAAACTAGAACCAAAAGGATTCTTTACTCGAATTTCTTTCCAGTCTGCTTACGGGGTCTTGGGGACATCGTCCACAGGAAGGCCACTTCCAACACCAACCGGCGGTGTGCCGTGTGCAAATGGCGCGCCAGGCAAACCGGCCGTAGCAACCGAAGATCCCGAACTAGCTAAAGCCTTCTTCTTCCGATTTCGCTTCATCCGTTTTCGAATATTATCCAGCGAGTACCAGCCCGGTCCTGTAATCATCAAGGTCAGGAACGGAATGAGAAATAAAAACGATGGCTCTCGCTGAATCCAATCCTCGCCTGCATGGAAAAGCAAAAACGCAACTAACATGTCAATGACGAGCGGAATTGCCGCAATCCGAGTAAACAATCCGAGCATCAGAAGGACTGCACAGATTACCTCGGCAAACACAACTAGACCAAGGGAGACTTCGCTGCCCAAACCCAGAGGGTCGGGAAAACTCCATGGCTCACTGAACAATTCAGTGACCTTGCCAATTCCATGACCTCTGAGCATCGCGAAGCCAACTCCGACACGCAGTACAAGTAATCCAACCGACTGCATAACGCCCGAGAACGTGATACCGTTTCTACTCTCAGATTTACTCATTTATCTTCTGATTTTACGAGGAAGAATCTGTTAACATTTTACAAAACAGACTAAAACAATAGACGAAAGTGCGGATGGACGATTTGTCAATAATCCAAGAATCAACCATCGTCTTGCACCTAAATCACAATGGTTTATCGTGTCGAGGCTCCGGACAAACGAATCGTTCTACCATCAGTTAGACTGTCCGTCGTTGCGACCGGTTTCGTCGGCCGCTATAAACCGCACATTTGCATGGACTGACGTGTCGACCCGGAGCTGAAAGACATCCGGTCTGCTGTAATGACCGCTTACGTCCATTGTCAGCAACTCATTTCGTCGCTGATCTAGATTAACTCTGGTATACACGAGTTTCGAACCTGTTTTGTCTGGTTCACTTATGAAACTACCATCCGGCGCTATGACTGCACTACCACCGCGTAGCAACGGCAAATCGGCAGACTCATCGATTTCCCGAAGCAAATCCGCAGCAGCTTGCCCATCCGCACTTCCAACCGACTCACAGCCTTCGATGGCTTGACTGAGGTTGAGGAGACATCCAGCAGCCACGACAATACATCGACCCTCGAAAGCGTAGTGTCTCGAAGCGACGAGATTCATTTCCTTCACGTACGGCCAAAGTGCCACGTGAATATCCTCAGCAAGTTCATGCATCGCGGCGCGAGCCAAAGGCATCCAGTGCTCCCAGCAAATAAGTCCGCCGATCCTTCCTTGCTTTGTCTCCACCACGGCTAGCGTACTTCCGTCACCGCGCCCCCACACCATTCGCTCCGAATAGGTTGGCATGAGTTTACGATGCGTCGTGACGGGAATGTCGGGGACGAAGTATAAAATCGAGTTATAGATCGTGCCTTCGATCCGCTCGTTGGCACCCATAACTACGGTGACCTGAGCATCATCTGCAGCGGCTTGAAGCCGGGCAGCGTGGGCGTCATTCAATCGGATCGAATTATCGAACAGAATGCCAAACAAGGCCGTTGCGCCGGGTTCATCCCAGATCGCAGCCCTAGGAGCGTAATCCAACCAAACCGGATAACCGGGCAGCCAGGTTTCGGGAAACACGATTAGCTTCGCACCGTTGGTGGCGGCGTCCTCGATAATTGAAACGGCCAGGTCCACAGAGGCCGAAAGATTCAGGAAAACCGGCGCTTGCTGTACCGTGCAGATAACGAGGTTTCGGGCACTTGCCATGCAGCAGAAGATGGGAGGAGGAGAAGATAGGAAGATAGGAAGATAGGATGGTACAGGTGCCACCGACTCCTCGAGGCTATTCTGATTTTGTCCGGAAGGACCACGGGAGCTCGGCTCGCATCGCGGTTGGTATACCGTCGATGGTACCTGCCCGGAAGGTGGATGCTCTTAGAGCCCCGACGACTTGGTCATTTAGACCGCCAGGCAAACCCGACAGAATCTCAACGCACTGAAGCTTTGCGTTTTCGTCAATCACGAACGCTGCAAACACTGCACCCTGCACACCAGATTTTTTCAATGATGGCGGATAGAATATCTGATTATTTAACGCTCGCAGGCCACCGTTAACTTCGGGCGGCACCACAACACCTGTTGTTGGAAGTAGCGGTGTCTCGCAGTGTTCACGATCTCGCGGATAAACCTCCTGCGGACGATACGTCGCCACTCCATCCGGTAGCGAGGCGGTTGCGGATCGCTCCAACATCATCGGGTAGTGATCGAAGCGATCAACAATGTCGTACTGAAAACTCGAATGAACAACGGTTAACGCAGCTTCATCAAGAAAGCGAACCCGAACATCTGCGGGAAACCCTGGGTCGGTACTGGCGCCAACGATAACCGAATCACCTTGAATCGCATAAGAAACACGAGGAAGGGTTTTGAACGCATTATTGTAGGCAGCAATCACCTCAGATCGTGGCGCATCGTACGCAACTGTTACGGCTGCGGCATTCCGAAACTTGTTTGATGACGAACACGCCGAAGCCGTAAGCGCCAACAACGCAACGAGCACCATTGAGAAGAGCTTAGATTTCTCGCCGCGAACGGTTCGGCTGCGTGTCGGAGCACCGGCAGACCGAAGGGCTAGGGCAGTCGTCGGTCTAGAAGCATCGGAACGATCGGGACAATCACTCTGATCAACGGTGTACATGGGAATCTGATAAATGGTGTGTTGATGCCGATTTTTGTAGCGGCTACAGTTGCACGCTTTCGCCGTACTCAGGAATCACGATGTTCTTATGGCCAGCAGCCACAAGCGCGGACTTCATCAACTCCTGTCGTTCGGGCGCTCCGTGGACAAGAAAAATCTTCTGAAGTCGATCCCGATCAAGCTGATCAATGAAGCCGACCACTCCAGGTTCGTCGGCGTGCGCTGAATAGCTATTCATGACCACAACTTCTGCACGCAACGGATAGGTCCCACCAAAGATTCGCAATTCGGGTTGTTTATCAACAATCCGCTTACCCATCGTGTGATCCGCACAATAGCCGACGATCATGACCGTGTTACGATCGTCCGCGACATTGTTCTTAAGGTGATGCAAAATCCGACCCGCTTGACACATTCCGGAAGCGGATATTATGACCATCGGCACGCGAGATTCGTTTAGTGCTTTAGAATCTTCTACGTCCCGGATATATGTTAAGCGTTCAAACCCCAACGGATTATCATCGGTCATCATGTATTCAAGCAATTCCTTGTCGTAACACTCGGGGTGTGACAAGTACACCCCTGTCGCATTGACGGCAAGTGGGCTGTCGACATACACCGGAATTTGCGGGAGTTTTTCTTCGTTCCAGAGCTGATCCATCGCGTACACGATCTCCTGCGTACGCCCCACTGCGAACGAAGGAATGATGACTTTCCCGCCGCGTGCACTTGTTCGTGAAATCACTTCAGCCAGTTTCTTTTTCGACTCGCTCGGCGGCTCATGAATCCTTCCACCATAAGTCGACTCAGAGATGAGGTAGTCACAATCCTCCATCTTTGCTGGGTCTTTCAAGATTGGACGACCTGGATTACCAATGTCCCCAGTGAACCCGAGCTTCGTTGTCTTACCACTTTCCGTCACAGATAACACCATGTGCGCTGACCCCAGGATGTGCCCGGCGTCTCGAAACTCGAGCTC
Organism: uncultured bacterium; assembly: GCA_965363925.1. Taxonomy (GTDB): domain Bacteria; phylum Bacteroidota; class Rhodothermia; order Rhodothermales; family JABDKH01; genus JAGQWL01. The sequence goes on from CBDTVC010000020.1 coordinate 10,671, forward strand.
AACACCTTCAAGTGGCGAAAACCTGTACCCGTATGGCATTCCGATAAACAGGTCTAAAACCTTTTCAGCATGCTCCTTGAGGTAGAGAGGCTGGACCTCCGGCTTCTTTTTTTTGCGCCGAATCCGATTTGTATACTTCGCATCACTCTCCTGAATGTGCGCACTATCCATCAACATCAGGGATGACAAGCTGTAGGTGGCGTGAGTGCAATAGATCTGTCCGCGAAATCCTTCTTTGTAAAGCTTGGGCAACAGACCGGCATGATCGATGTGGGCGTGGGACAACAAGACAACATCGATCGTCGAAGGATCAAATGGGAACTCTTTATTGATCCGCTCGGCGTCTGCCCGGCGACCCTGGTACAGGCCGCAGTCAAGTAGAATCTGTTTGCCGGATTCGAGCTCAATAAGGTGCTTGGATCCAGTGACAGTTTTTGCGGCTCCACAGAAGGTCAATTTCATTTGTTTACGTCGGGCAGTACTGGAGATAGCTTCGTTCGATTGATCACGGATAGACGGTTAGTGCCAATTGCTTGCCTTAGGCACGTCGTATCTTGGACCAGTTGGCAGGCTGCACACTTGGTCGTCCTATGCCAGCTCAAGGTAGCGACAATTCCTGATAAACGAATTTATAGCAACAGCGGCAAACCCGATGCGAGACAATATCTTTGTGCCCGGATTGGTGTTTGTACTTTCAGTTGCGGTTTTCTTCGCAGGCTGCAAAGGAATGCGATCAAATGGCGACCGTGACTTTGGCTTGATGACAACGCAACTAACAGAACGGATCGAGACGATTCTCCTTGAGTACCCGGATGCAATTCTAGGCTATGCCGTTTCCGATTTGTCTGAATCGCGCAATTTCTCTGAATCGCATAGGGGCTTTGCCATGGAGATAAACGGTGATCGCGTCTTTCATGCAGCGAGCACGATGAAGGTCCCCGTGATGATTGAACTCTTCCGTCAGGTGGAGCTCGACGTTTTTGGATTTGACGACTCGCTACTGGTCGAAAATTCGTTTACATCTATCGTGGATGGCTCACCCTATCGAATGGATATCGGCGAAGATTCGGACGAATCGGTGTACGGTGAGATCGGCTCCGATATGTCTATCAGGGACTTGACGTACCAGATGATTACGATGTCATCGAACCTTGCAACAAATCTATTAATCGACCTCGTTTCCGCAGACAGTGTCCAAAAGGCGATAGAGCGCCTTGGCACGACAACCATGAATGTGCGGAGGGGCGTCGAAGATATCAAGGCGTTTGAGTTGGGGCTAAACAACACCGCTACGGCTGCCGATTTAGCGACATTGTTCAATGCCCTTTCCCGTGGTGAGGCCGTCTCGGACGAGGCGGATGTTGAAATGATCGAGATTCTGCAGAATCAGAAATTCGGCGAGATGATTCCGGCCGGAGTACCGGCTGGCCTAGACGTTGCCCACAAAACGGGCTCCATAACCAAGATCAACCACGACGCCGGCATCGTATCCCCAGCCGACAAGCCGTTTGTGTTGGTTATTCTGACGGAAGGCCTGGAGGACGAGAAACAGGCATGGGAACTGGGCCGCCGCGTTACTGCCGCTACCTGGGAAGTGCTAAGACCTAACCCCTAAGACGTCGCGCCAGCTTTTCAACTTCTTTGGCGTTATCCGGCGCATCGAAACCCTCAGCCGAGGCGAGCAATCCCGAACCGTCAACAGACGCCAACCGTTCATCTTTCGTTTGCGTTTCGTCGTGCAAAATGTCCCACACTTGATTTGTGACGATCGCTTCCAGATTCTGGAGACGTTTTTGGCCGGCTTTCTGCCCCTCTTCCATACGATCCATTTGACTGCGGAGCGTCGACAAAGCGTTGCTTAACTCGTCGCTCGTTTCTCCCAGCCGGGTGGCGCGTTTGTTCGATTCTTTGATGATTTCGGTTATGCCGCCGATTATAATCGCCGCTAACGGTATCAATACCCAAACCCAACCCATAGGACAAACCTCTCAGTGCAACAGACGTCGTAAGCAATTATCTTGCAGAAGTTATTCCGAGGTACGGTTTGAGACATCAACTGTTGCGGATTTTCCTGATGGCAGGCAAATCCACGGCTAAAT